>CALGTD010000075.1 GCA_937901895.1 uncultured Spartobacteria bacterium
TGGGCGTTGGATTGGGCGTTGGATTGGGCGTTGGATTGGGCGTTGGATTGGGCGTCGGGAGCGGAGTGGGGTTGGGTGTGGGCCGGGGTGTTGGCGTGGGGGTGGGAGAAGGAGTGTGGACGCCGTTGATCGAGAAGCGCGAGAGTGCGACGCGGCCGTTGCCGCCTTCCGCCTGAAATCCGAACGTAAAGGAGCCGTCCGCGGCGACCGTGCCATTCCATGCTTCGTTCGTGATCGTGTAGGTGTTGCCGTCCTTCGAAACGATCCTTGCGTCCCAGATGCCGGTGATCGTTCGAGGCAGGTCGAACTTCACGGTCCAGTTGCGCAGGGAGGCGCCGGTCGGGTTTTTGACCGTCACCTTCCCGACAAACCCGCTGCCCCAGTCGCTGCTGACGTCGAGGGTGACGTAGTCCGGCTGGCTCTCAGAAGGAGGGGGAGTGGGAGTCGGCGTCGGGGTTGGATTGGGGGGTGGGTCGTTGGGATTGGCTGGAAGGAAGTCGAGATCGCTGGTCGAGAAAAATGCCTCGCCCGCCGGATCGATGCGCTGCCAGATGACGTAGAGGACATGCCGGCCGTCGCGCGAGGGAAGGTTCACCGTGAACCGGTAGTTCATTCCGTCCAGCACGGTGTCGGTAGGATCGGGAAGACGCTCGAGATCGGACCACTTCAGCGGCTTGAGCGGATCGTAGCCGGGCTTGGTCAGGTAGACTTCAAAGTAGCTCGGCTCGTGCGGAGTGTGGGCGTAGAACACGCACTTGTAGGGGCCGGACGAGACCGTGGTGGACGGCCAGTCGGCACGCGCGAGGTTCAACCCGGCGTATTTGTCGCGGCCCGCACCGGGCAGCGTGCCGTCCGGAATACGCTCGCGGTAGTCGCGCTTGGGAAAAAGTCCGTTGACTTCGTGCCAGTCGTAGAAGGCCTGCGTGCCCGCCACGGCGATGGCGGCTTTTGCGACATCCGTCTTCGGATTGTGCGGGCCTTCGAGATAAATCGCGTAGGAGCGACTGATCGGGTTCGACATCGAACCGTGGGCGAGGAGACCCGGGATCGAGGCGATGGAGAGAAGGAACGCGGCGACGAGGCGGGGGAAGGAGACTCGCATGGCGATTCAGGAATCGTCTGCAATTAGGGCCGCTTTGAACGGAATTGTCGCCTCCGAGTCGGCGAACTTGGCAAAAAAATCGATGAACATGGCCATGCCGGGCTGCGGCATTGACCGGGAGGGATGTCGTTCGCACGATGCCGCCGTGCGATCGAAGTTCGACACATGGGTCCAGACTCCGCGCGGATTCTGGTTCGCGAATGCCGCGATCTGGACCGGGTTTGGCGTTTGTGCGTTCTTTGTGCGCTGGGCTGCACACGACGACTTCGTTCGGGCTCTGGGGTTCACGATCCTGCAGGAGCCGATTGGATTTCTTCTTTCGAGTGCGATGTATCTGATCTATCGGCGTCCGGAGCTGAGCGATCCGTTTCGCGTGCGGACTGCGGCGTGGATGGTGGGACTCAGTTTCGGGGCCTGCCTCCTGCAGGCGTCGATTGCGCGGGGCTTTGCGGAGCTGACCGGATGGAGGAATCCGCTTTGGACGCCGCGCGAGGAGTGGTTCCTTCGGATCATCTTCATCTGGCTGCTCTATCTGATCTGGAGTCTCGTGTTCTTCGGATTGAAAGCGCGTGCACTCGCGAGCAGGGAGCGCGAGCGGGCGATGCAGGCGGCCGGCGAAGCGCAACGAATGGAGCTTCAGCTCCTGCGCGCGCAGCTTGATCCGCATTTCCTGTTCAACTCCCTCAATGGAATCGCCTCCGAGATTCCCACTCGTCCCGACGCCGCGCTGGAGATGGTTCACGAGCTGTCCGACTACCTTCGCTACTCGCTGGAGAACCGCCACAACATCCTCGCCCCGCTCGCGGCGGAGCTGGATGCGGTCGCGGCATATTTGCGAATCGAGCAGGCGCGGTTTGGCGACCGGATGGAGGCAAGCGTGGAGGCCGAGGTGGAGGCGAGGCGCAGACTGGTCCCGAGTTTCCTGCTGCAGCCGCTCGTGGAAAACGCGGTAAAGCACGGGCTGCGCGAGGAGCATTGCGCGGTGAACATCTATGCCGGTTGCGAAGGCGACACCTTGAAGATCACCGTGAGCAACCCGGGAACCTTCCCGCCGAATCTCGAAGTGGTGGAGGGTGTGGGACTGGAGACCCTGCGTCGCCGGCTGGCGTTTCACTATCCGGGTCGCGCGAATTTCGAACTGAGCCGGATGAATGGCGTCGTGACTGCGGAACTCGAGTTGAGGGGGGAGCCATGCTCCGTGTGATGCTCGTCGACGACGAGCGGCTTGCCAGGCAGGCCCTGCGGCAGACGCTCGCGCGAATGCCGGGAGTGGAGGTCGTCGCGGAGGCCGGCGACGCGGATTCGGCACGCACCGCGCTCGTGGATGCGAGGCCGCACGCAATGTTTCTCGATGTGCAGATGCCGCGGGCGAATGGCTTCGATCTGCTGAATGCGTTGGATGGGAGTGCGCCGAAAGTCGTGTTCGTGACCGCACATTCCGAGCACGCAGTGCGCGCGTTCGAAGTCGATGCCGTCGATTACCTGCTCAAGCCCGTTCGCGCGGCTCGGCTTGCCATGGCGGTGGATCGGCTGCGCGTTGAGTGCGGGCTCGATGCCTCGACGGAGAACCGTTACGGACGGACGGATCGAATCTGCCTGCGGACACCGGGACGAACGCTGATTGCGACGCTCGACCGGGTTTCCGTTCTCGAAGCGGACGGCGACTTCACGCGGGTGTTTGTGGATGGCGAGCCACCGATGATGATCTGTCGCACACTCGGCACTTACGAACGCGAGCTTCCCGCGCCGCCGTTTGTCCGGGTCAGCCGGTCCTTGATTCTGAACGTTGATGCGATCCAGCGCACGGAACGGGCGTCCCGCGACGAGGAACTTGTCTGGCTCGCCGGCATTTCCGAGCCGCTGAAGCTCGGACGCACCGCACAGATGCGGTTGCGCGGGAATTTGTAGGGCGCGGTTATTCCAACGACAGCACGAAGGTCGTCAGTGATTGTTTGGGAAGGATCGCATCGAGACGATGATCCTTCAGTGCGAGCGGTTCCTTTTCCGCGAAGTGATCGTCCGGAGATGTCCGGACAACGCGCGCGGATCGAACGGTCGTGGGAACGGCCGACAAGTCGATCGAGAAGGGCTGGTCGGTTTCGGTGGGGTTCATGGCGACCACGACGAGGGACCTGCCATCCGGAGGGAGGGCGGCGATCGAGGCTGCATCTCCGGTCGAGAGAATTCGGCTGCCGGGTGGAATGAAATTCGTGAACTGCCGGAGGACGTGGAACTTCGGAGCGCGCCGGCATTCGGTGGATTTTCCGTCGAGTGGATTGACGACGAGTCCCCAGCCGTTGTCCGGCTCGACTGCCTGCCAGCAGACCCATTCCTCGGCACGGAGGATGTTGAGATGATCGAGAATGGCCCTGGCCATCGTCATTCCGCTGCCGTCACCGTCGCCATACTCGGACATCCAGATCGGCATCTCTCCCGTCAGCTCGCGCAGCTTCGCGGCCCGTTCGGTGTCGTAGCCGTGGGTGGCGACGGCGCGCAGACGTTCGCGCGTTTTTGCGGGGAAATTCTCCAGCGCGCGGATCGCCTCCGCGGTGCTGAAGGTCTCCGGTGCGATCAAGCCCACCGTCATCCCTGCCTCCTCGAGTTTCGTGTGAAGAAGGTCGAGGACGCGCGCCTGCTGCGCGCCATCCATGTGGCACCCCTCCTGCCGGTTTCCATACCACCATGGGGAAAGGGGTTCGTTCATCGGTGCAATCGTGGCGAAGCGAATGCCGTCCCGCTTTGCTAGCTCGGACATTACGGTGACCAGATAGGTTGCGAATTCCGCCTCCGCCTGAGGCTTCAGATTGTTTGCGACGGGATTCAAACCGCCGGTGACGCTTCCGCTCACCGTCATCCACCATGGCGGGGAGTTGGAGAAAGCGTCGACATGTTCGACGCCTCGATCGAGCGCGTCGCGCAGGATCCGGCGCTGGTTGGAATCGGCATCGAAGTTCCACTCACCGGCCTTGTTGCGAAAGCCCTCCATGCGGGCGCGCGGATCGGACGGCAGCTCCGGGAATGCCGGGTTTTCGCCGCCGCCGATGTTGTAGCGGACGATTGTCAGGCGGAGATCCTTGAAAATGGCGTCCGCAAACTCCTCGTGATTTTCCAGGCCGCCAATGACGTTTGCCCACCAGCACAGCGATGTGCCCCAGCCGCGAAACGAGGGCACAAGCACATCGTCGGGATCGATGCGGACCGACGCGGCGTGCAGAGACAGCGCTCCGAACGTGCAGAGGCTGAGCAGAAAAAGAAATCCGCGACGGAATGGCATGGGAATGCGAAGGAAGTTCCCGGCAACCTAGTCGTCGCGATTGCCCGAACGCAATGTTCCTGCGCCGCTCCTCAGCGTGAGCGTGATTTCCCTGCCTGCCGTTGCGGGCGAGGACCGGTCAATACTTCGCCACGGACGGATCGATGCGATCGGCCCATGCGGTGATGCCGCCCTCGACGTTCCAGAGCTTGCCGAAGCCGGCGGCCTGGAGTTCGCGCACGGCCTGCGCACTGCGTCCGCCCATCTTGCAATGGATGACGATTTCGTCCGCGGTATCGAGTTCGCTCAGACGCGAGTGAAGTTCGCCGAGCGGGATCAATTTCGAGCCCGGGATCCGTGCGATGTCGTATTCGTAGGGCTCGCGCACGTCGAGGAGGACGAACTTCTCGCCGGCGTCCTGCTTGGCCTTGAGCTGCTCGACGGTGATCTCCGGAACGGGAAGCTCCGCCGCCTCGGCTGCGGCCGCCTGCGGAATGCCGCAGAACGTGTCGTAGTCGATGAGTTCGGTGATCGTCGGATTTTCCGAGCACACGGGGCACTTCGGATCCTTGCGCACCTTGAACTCGCGGAACTTCATCTTCAGCGCGTCAAAATGGAGCAGGCGTCCGATCAGCGGATCGCCGATGCCGACGATGAGCTTCACCGCCTCGATCGCCTGAATGACGCCGATGATTCCCGGAAGCACGCCGAGAACGCCGCCTTCGGCGCAGCTGGGAACCATTCCGGGCGGCGGCGGCTCGGGGTAAAGGCAGCGATAGCACGGGCCGCCGAGGTGCGGTGCGAACACGGTGACCTGTCCGTCAAAGCGGAAGATCGAGCCATAGATGTTCGGCTTCTTCAGAAACACGCAGATGTCGTTTGACAGGTAGCGGGTGGGGAAGTTGTCCGTGCCGTCGATGACGATGTCGTAGCCCTCGACGATCTCGCAGGCATTCGCGCTCGTGAAGAACGCGTCGTGCAGCTCGACCTGCACGTTCGGGTTCACGTCCTTGATGCGGTCGCGCGCGCTGTTGATCTTCTTGCGGCCGACATCCTTCGTGCCGTGGAGGATCTGGCGCTGGAGATTCGAATAATCCACCACGTCGCAGTCCACGAGGCCGAGCGTCCCGACGCCCGCGGCGGCAAGGTAGAGGGCGATCGGCGAACCGAGACCGCCGGTGCCGATGCAAAGAATCTTCGCGGCCTTGAGCTTCTTCTGCCCCTCGAGGGTGACCTCGGGCATGATGAGGTGACGCGAGTAGCGTGCAATCTCGTCGTTGCTCAGTTCGACGCTTTCGAAGCGCGAAGGATCCAGGATGCTAGGAATGCTCATTTCGTGGGCAAAAACCGTAGTCGCGACGGACGGGGGATGCAAGCGGCGGGGTGTTTCTATGACGGGCTGCCGCGGCGATCAGGGGATGGCACAATGTCCATTGATAAAATGGCCTGAAGCTCATGCAAGCTTCGCACGCGTTGGATATGTGGGGTTGTTTTGGGGGATCCTTGCTGTCTGGCCCAATGTTTGTTCCGCCGCGGCTCGCACGTTTACTGACAAACCATGCTGCAGCGGTCAAAGGCGACCGCGTGGAACGGACGACGCGCGAGAGGCCGGATGTCGGTCACGCGTTTCCCGAAGCCGGCCAGGCCCCCGCGGAAATGGTTGCTCGAAATCGCCGAGCAGGGGCTTCGCGCGAAACCTCCGGCCTGGGAACGATCAGGCCTTCACGCGCTCGATCCGGGCGCCGAGTTCGACGAGCTTTTCGTCGATGCGCTCGTAGCCGCGGTCGATGTGGTAGACGCGGTTGATCTCGGTCGTTCCCTCGGCCTGGAGTCCGGCCAGCACGAGTGCTGCGCTTGCTCGGAGGTCACTGGCCATGACGGGGGCGCCGCTGAGCCGTTCGACGCCCTTGATGACCGCCGTCGCGTTCTGCAGCTCGATGTCGGCGCCCATGCGCTTGAGTTCCGCGATGTGCATGAATCGCTGCGGGAAGACGTGCTCCGTGATCACGCTGATGCCCTGCGCGGTGGTCAGCAGCGCGCACATCTGCGCCTGCATGTCGGTGGGAAAACCGGGATACGGCTCCGTCTCCAGCTCGAGGGGAAGGTGGCCACCGTTGCGCTTCAACGTGATTGAGTCGTCGCGGGTCTCGATGGAGTAACCGGCGAGCTTCAGCGGCTCGACGATGGCCGCAAGATGATCGGGGACGACTCTCTTGAGGGTGACCTCGCGACCGCAGATCGCCGCGGCGATCAGGAACGTGCCGGCCTCGATGCGATCGGGAATCACCCGGTGTTCGGCGCCGTGGAGTTCCTTAACGCCTTCGATGATGATGCGGCGCGTGCCCGCTCCCTCGATCTTTGCGCCCATCTTTGTCAGGAAATTCGCGAGATCGACGACCTCCGGCTCCTCCGCCGCGCCATCGATCACCGTGGTGCCTTCGGCGAGCACGGCCGCCATCATGATGTTGTCGGTGCCAAGCACGGTGGAGCCAAACTTCCCGCGCATGTTGATCGTCGTGCCGCGGAGTTCCGGCGCGAGCACCTTCACATTACCCGCCTGCACGCGAACGGCGGCACCGAGCGCCTCGAACCCGCGCAGGTGCAGGTCGATCGGCCGGTCGCCAATGACGCAGCCACCGGGCAAAGAAACGGTGGCCTCCTTCTCGCGGCCCAGCAGCGGTCCGAGCACACAGACGGACGCGCGCATCTTTCGGACGATGTCGTAGGGCGCGTCGGTCATAACGTTCTCGGCCTTGATCTGGACGGTGCCGCTGGCCCGCTCCACCTCGCAGCCGAGTTCGCTGAGGATGGTGAGCATGTAGTGGATGTCGCTCAGGTCCGGCACCTGTTGAATGATGCACGGCTCCTTCGTGAGAAGCGTGGCGGCGAGGATCGGCAATGCGGAATTCTTCGATCCGCTGATGCGCACCGTGCCATTCAACTCCGAGCCTCCGTGAACGAGAATTTTATCCATGCTGCAGGGTTCCTGATTAGTGCCGCGCTGCGGGGTTGTCGCGATAAAACATCCCATCGGCGAAGCGGCATACCGCGGACGTGCGGGCGACGATTATTTTTTGTCCCGTCCCGATAAGCTGTTAGGCTGACCGCTTCCCTCAACCCCTCCCTTCCATGATGTTATTCTTATCCGCCTTCCGCGGCCTTCGGAAGCCGTTGCTCTCGCGTGTGCCCGGGAAATTCCCGACCCTCATTCCCGCCATCGCTGCCTCCCTTCTCGCGTTCAATCCGTCCGAGGCGGCGGCGGAGGATGGCTACGATCTGTGGCTCCGCTATCGGAAAGTCGGAGACCCGGTGAAACTTCGCGCCTACGAGAATGCGATCCGGGAGATTCACGTGGAGGGAGATTCTCCCACCGCCAACGCGATCCGCTCGGAGCTTGAGCGCGGACTCTCCGGACTGCTCGGCCGGAAGATTCCCTCCGTCCCGACTCCGACCGGCGGAGGAACGGTGATCGTGGGAACTCCGGACACCTCCCGTGTTGTCGCCGGCTTGAAGTGGGACGAGGCATTGCGCGACCTCGGCAACGACGGCTTTCTGCTGCGCTCGGGGGTGATGGGCGGCCAGCCCGTGATCGTGGTGGCGGCAAACACGGAGACCGGCGCGCTGTATGGCGCTTTCACGCTGCTGCGGACCATTCAGACCGGCGGCTCGATCGAAAAGTTGAACATCGCCCAGAAGCCGGCCTTCCAGCGCCGCATTCTCAATCACTGGGACAATCTCGACGGCAGCATCGAACGCGGCTACGCCGGAAAGTCCCTCTGGCGGTGGGACGAACTGCCGGGCACCATCGACCCGCGATATACCGACTACGCGCGGGCCAACGCCTCGATCGGGATCAACGGCGCGGTGTTGAACAACGTCAACGCAAAGGCGGAACAGCTCGACGCGGAGCACTTGAAGAAGGCCGCAGCGATCGCGGACGCACTGCGACCCTACGGCGTGCGCGTTTACCTCACGGCAAAATGGTCCGCGCCCAAGCAGATTGGCGGGTTGCCGGATGCGAATCCCTCGAATCCCGAGGTGCGCAAGTGGTGGAAGGAGAAGGCCGACGAGATCTATGCGCTGATTCCTGATTTTGGTGGATTTCTGGTGAAGGCGAACTCCGAGGGACAGCCTGGACCTCAGGACTACGACAAGACGCATGCCGACGGAGCGAACATGCTTGCCGAGGCTCTGGAGCCGCATGGGGGCGTCGTCATGTGGCGTGCCTTCGTTTACAACTCCCCGAAGGTCGACCCCGATCGGGCGAAGCGCGCGTATCTCGAGTTCATCCCGTTCGAGGGGAAGTTTTCGAAGAATGTCTTCGTCCAGCCGAAGACGGGGCCGGTCGATTTTCAACCCCGGGAGCCGTTTCATCCGCTGTTCGGAGCGATGCCGAAGACGCCGTTGATGCCCGAGCTGCAGATCACACAGGAGAACAAGGGCCACTCGACGCATCTCGTCTATCTCGGGCCGGAGTGGGAGGAGTTTTTCAATTCCGATACCGACGGGAAAGGAACGACTGTCGCGGCGGTGGTGACCAATTCCAAAATGACCGGCATCGCGGGAGTGGCGAACACAGGATCCGACCGGAACTGGACCGGCCACGACTTCGCGCAGGCCAACTGGTTCGCCTTCGGGCGCCTCGCATGGGACCCGAAACTTACCGCCGACGAGATCGCGCGAGAGTGGATCCGCATGACGTGGAGTCACCACCCGAAAGTGGTGGATGCGATCGCCGCGATGATGAAGGGATCCTGGCAGGCGAACGTCGACTATGAGATGCCGTTGGGCATTCACCACATCATGGATGCCGGTTCGCACTACACGCCGAAACCGCACACCGTGAACAAGGAGGCGCCGGAATACTCCGCGTATTATTACCACAAGGCCGACGCGAAGGGGATCGGGTTTGACCGGACCAAGACCGGCTCGGATGCCGTGTCGCAGTATGCCCCCGCGATCCGCGACCGGTTCGCCGATCTCGCGACGTGTCCGGAGGATTTGATCCTCTGGTTTCATCACGTCCCGTGGGAGCATCGCATGAAATCCGGCCGGAACCTCTGGGATGAGCTGGTCTTTCGCTACTACGGAGGGGTCGAGTATGTGAAGGGCATGCAGCAGCAGTGGGAAGCGCTGCGCGGAAAGGTCGACGACGAGCGCCATTCCGCAGTCAGCAGGAAGCTGGAAAAGCACCTCAAGGACGCCAGGGAGTGGCGCGACGTCTGTGTGAAATATTTTCAGGAGCAGAGCGGCCGCGAGCTTCCCTCCGGACTGCCGGAGGATTGACCCGCGGTCGTTGCGTTTGATTTGGACGGGACCGTCCGGCACAGTCCGGGCGTGGCCCGGAAACTTTTTGAAAAACGCTGCGCGGTCGTTGGGATGATTCATCTGCCCGCCCTGCCGGGCACGCCGCACGGTGGTCGGTCGGTCAGGGAAATCGTCGAGGACGCGCGCCGGGAAGGGGAGGCTCTCGCTGCGGCTGGCGTGGATGCCCTGTTGATCGAGAACATGCACGACCGGCCGTATCTGCGAACAGACGCCGGACCCGAGGTGGTCGCTGTCATGACGGCTGCAGCGCTCGCCGTGCGAAATGCGACGGGCCTACCGTGCGGCGTGCAGGTCCTCGCCGGCGCGAACGAGCAGGCGCTCGCCGTGGCGCTCGGTGCGGAGCTGGATTTTCTTCGCGTGGAAGGATTCGTCTTCGCGCATGTGGCGGACGAGGGAATCATCGAGGGCTGTGCAGGCAGGTTGTTGCGCACGCGGAAGGCCTGGGGCGCGGATCACATCCGGATTTTTGCCGACATCAAGAAGAAGCACAGTTCGCACGCGATCACCTCCGACGTCGACATCGCGGAAACCGCGAAAGCCGCGGAGTTCTTCTGCGCGGATGGCGTGATCGTGACGGGGGGAGCGACGGGCGAGGCGGTGAGTCTCGAGGAATTGGCTGCGGTCTCCCGCGTGACGGAGTTACCCATTCTGGTCGGATCCGGTGCGACGATCTCGAATGTCGCGGACCTCTTTCCCCACGTGAATGCGGTCATTGTCGGCTCCCATTTCAAGAAAGGTGGACGCTGGGATGCGGAACTGGATCCGCTCGCGGTGCGGAATTTCTGCGAGCGCGTGCGCGAGTTGCGCGCGAACGCCCCGGCGTAGTTCAGGGTGACAGGTCCCAACCGCAAAGGGCCTCACTCTGTTTAGCATGCTGGGCTCTTTGCGTGCGAAGGGAGGCGGGGCTTGTCCTTCAGATCGAGGCGGAGACGAAGCGGTCGATTCCGGCGTAGTCCTTTGTCACGACGATGTCGCGATAGCCCTTTTCCTCGAGGAGGTGCGCGACGGCCGGGGCCTGGTCGTGTCCGATTTCGAGGTGGAGCCTGCCCTGGAGCCGCGAGCGGGCGCGGTCGGCCAGGGTGCGGACGAGGTTGAGTCCGTCGGGACCGCCGTCCAGTGCCGTCTTCGGGTCGTGCTGCACCTCCCGGGAAAGGGTGGGAATTTCCTCCGAGGGAATGTAGGGCAGGTTGGCGACGATGAGGTGAAAGGGGGCGCCTTCCTCGGGGAGGAGATTGCCCTCTTCGAACCTCACGGTCGCGCCGAGGAGGTCGGCGTTCTCCCTCGCCAGCGCGAGGGCGTCGGGGGAAATGTCGATCGCGGTGACGCTGGCGCCCGGAATCTCGAGGGCGAGCGTGATCGCAATCACACCGCTGCCCGTGCCGACGTCGAGGATGCGGGGAGCGGGGGTGGATTCGCGGACCGGGAGCGCAAGTTCGACGAGTTGCTCGGTCTCGGGGCGCGGAACGAGCGCGCGCGCGTCGCAGCGAAATTCCCGACCGAGAAACTCCACGGTGCCGAGAAGGTGTTGCAGCGGGACGCCCCGGGCGCGCGAGCGGACCAGCTCGCGCATGGGAGCGAGCTCGGTCTCGGTGAGCGGACGGTCAAACTCGAGGTAGAGCTCAAGGCGTTTCTTCCTTCCGAGCGCATGGGCGACGAGATGCTCGGCATTCAGACGCGGGCTCTCGACACCGTGCTTCTCGAAATAGCCGGTGGTGGATTGGATGACCTCGAGCACTGTGGGCATGCGGCGTCTTTTCTGAGCGGAGACGGCGGCTTCGGCAATCCTTCTGGAAGAGGATTTTTCCGATGAGGCTTGAACCGCCCCGTCCCATCGAAAAGAGTGAGGGCTTACCCTCATTCCTAATTTTCACCCCTCCCCATGAAGCGAACCCTCTCTTTCGCCCTCCTCCTCACGACATCCATCATTTTCCAACCTTCCGCCGCGCACGCCCAGCAGCGGAGGGAAATCCCTCTCACCGAAATCGAGCTGGATGGCGCAAGCACCGGCTGGGGATCCATCGGCAAAAATGTCTCGGCCGATGGCAAACCGATGAGCATCGGCGGCCGGAAGTTTGAAAAGGGGCTGGGCGTGCACGCGCGCAGCGAGATGTTTTTCCAGCTCGACGGGGGTGAGGCGCGCTTCAGCGCCATGGTCGGTGTGGACGATGCGCCGTCGAAGACCGGCACCGTCGTGTTTCAGGTGGTAGCCGACGGCGAGAAGCTGTTCGACAGCGGTCCGATGAAAAAGGGAGACGCCGCGCAGCGTGTGGACGTGGATTTGAGCGGGGCGAAGATTGTCGAGCTTCGTGTCACGGATGCGGGCGACGGCATCGACTCCGACCACGCGAACTGGGCGGAGGCTGTGTTTTCCGTGGCCGGAGAGGCCCCGAGGTCGCACCCGCGCTGGGTCATGACGTTGCCGCACTACGAGGGATCGGTGGACGTGCCGGAAGCCGCTTCCGCGGTGGCCACGGTCCGGAGTCCGGACGGCTCGGTCGAGGCGGCGGTGGTTCAGCACGACGGCCAGTTGTTCATTCGCGGGACGAGGAACGGGAAGGTTGCGCTCGATTTCTCCCCGGTCGGCGTGACGATCGACGGTCAGGCGCTCGGCAACGGCGCTGTGGTCGGCAACGCGGAAACATATGCGATGGATGAGACGTTTCCGTGGCTGGGCAATTCGCGCACGCTGACAAATCGCTTCCAAGGCTCGAAAATCGCGATGAAAACCGGAGCGCAGGAGTGGACGCTCGACGTGCGTGCCTACGACGACGGTGTCGCATGGCGCTACGTGGTGCCAGGGTCCGGATCGCGGAAGGTGACCGCCGAGGCGACGTCGTTCGTGCTGCCGAAGGGATCGAGCTACTGGACGCACTTCGACACAAAGGCCTACGAGGGAAACATCACGGAGTTTCGTGCGGATGCGTCGAACGTCCAGCGTCCCGTGGCAATGCCGGTGACGGTCGAGCTGCCGGACGGGGGATTTGCCTGCTACACCGAGGCGGACATCATGGGTTACAGCGGGATGAGCCTCGGCGTGCGGGGCCGCATCCTGAATGGCATCTTCGAGGACGATCCCGAGGGATGGACGATGGAGGGGGAAATCGCGACGCCGTGGCGCGTGGCGATCGCAGTGGACGATCTCACGGCGCTGGTAAACTCGAGCGTCGTGCCGGCCGTCTGCCCGCCGCCCGATCCGAAGCTCTTTCCGAAGGGCATTCTCACCGACTGGATCAAGCCCGGCCGGAGCTTCTGGACATGGGGATTTGGCCAGTGGGACACCGCCCAATGGGACCGGATCAAGGGTTACGTGGACGATGCCGCGAAGCTGAACTGCCAGTATTACACGATCGACGATCCGTGGCGGGAGAAGCGGTCCGGCTGGCATCGCAACGGCCACGACGAATGGGCGAGCCTCAAGGAAATCACGGAATATGCGGCGAAGAAGGGAGTCGCGATTTCGGTGTGGGAGCACTGGCAGCGGATCCGGGACCTCGAGATCCGCGAGAAGTTTTTTGAGAATGTCGCCAAGGCCGGCGCGAAGGGAGTGAAGATCGACTTCATGGAAAGCGAGAGCCACGAGCGGCTGGAGTTTTACCGCTCGTGTCTGGAAATCGCGGCGAAGCACAAGATCCTCGTCAACTTCCACGGCGCCAACAAACCGGCTGGAGAGATGCGCACGTGGCCGAACGAGCTGACGCGCGAAGGCATCCGCGGCACCGAGCAGGGCGCCGCGATCGACCGTCAGCACTGGGCGGCGCTGCCATTCACGCGACTCGTCCCGGGGCCGGGCGATTTTACGCCGGCCACGCTCGATCCGAAACGTCTGCATCGCACGACGATCGCGTTGCAGCTCGCGTCCTCCGTGGCGTTCGTCTCGCCGATCGAGCATTGGGGCGACAGTGCGGAGGTCTATCTTGCGCAGCCGAAGGAGGTCATCGAATTCATTCGGAACAAGCCGACGGTGTGGGATGAGACGATTGTCCTGCCCGGAAGCGAGATCGGAAAGATCGCGGCGTTTGCGCGGCGATCCGGCGGCCAGTGGTGGATCGGCGTGCTCAGCGGAACGGCGGACGAACAGCCCTATTCCTTCGACCTCGGTTTCCTCGGCGAGGGAAGCCGCATGGCGGTGTTGTTCGAGGACGGATCGGACAAGACGGAACTGAAGATCTCCAAACGTGCCGTGAAGGCGACGGACCGCGTCTCGACCAAGCTCGAGTCGGGGGGCGGATTTGTGATGGTGATCAGCGCGCCGGAAAAGGCGCGCTGAGGACTGTCCGCTCAGGCGGCGCCCGCGTCCGCGAGGCGCTGCTCGATGTCGGCCGCATAGAGGGCCTCGATCATTTCGCCGATCTCGCCTTCGATGAACTGGTCGAGATTGTAGAGCGTGAGCCCGATGCGGTGATCGGTGACGCGGTTCTGTGGAAAGTTGTAGGTGCGGATCTTCTCCTCGCGACCTCCGCCGCCGATGAGACTCCTGCGATGTGCGGAATACTTTTCCTCCTCCTCGCGGCGTTTGTCCTCGAGGAGGCGTGAACGCATGATCTGCAGCGCGCGTTCCTTGTTCTGCTGCTGGCTGCGGCCGTCCTGACACCGCACGATGCGGCCGGTCGGGATGTGGAGAATCTGGACGGCGGAGTCGGTCGTGTTGACGCCCTGGCCGCCGGGGCCGCCGGCGCGGCAGACCTCGATTCGAAGATCGGCGGGATTGAGTTCGATATCGACCTCCTCGGCTTCGGGCAGCACGGCAACGGTCGCGGCAGAGGTGTGAATGCGGCCCTGCGCCTCGGTCGCCGGCACGCGCTGGACGCGGTGAACGCCGGACTCGTAGCGCATCTTGCGAAAGACGGACTCCCCGCTGAGGCGGAAGATGATTTCCTTCAAGCCGCCAAGGTCCGACGGACTGCTGTCCATCACCTCGATCTTCAGGCCATTGACCTCCGCGAAACGGCTATACATCCGGTAGAGATCGGCGGCGAACAGCGCGGCTTCGGTGCCGCCCGTGCCGGCGCGGATTTCCACGATTGCGTCCTTGTCTTCGTCCGGCTCCGGAGGGAGCAGGGCGACGCGCAGCGAGTGCTCGAGCTTCGGCAGGGCCTCCTCAAGCGCGGGAATCTCGGCAGCGGCGAGTTCCGCCATCTCGGGATCGTCGCCCGCGGCCATCTCACGGTTTTCGCGCAGCTCCCGCTCCGCCTTCTCGTAGGCGTCCGCCTTTTTCAGAAGGTCCTCGAGGTGCGAGTGCTCGCGGAGAATCTCCCGCGCGCGTTTGGGATCGGCATAAAGATCCGGGGCGGCGACGGCGTCCTCGAGTTCGACGAATCGCTGGCGCTTGCGCGCGATGAGGGTGGAGAAGTCCATAAACGCAGAAACGGTGATGCCGGCGCGAGGCGCGGAATCACCGTTTCGTGTGCGGGGAGGAAAGCTAGGCGCGTTTCGGACGCGAGGCGCGGGTCGCCTTCACGCTGCCGTAACGACGCGCAAATTTTTCGACACGTCCGGCGGTGTCGACAAACTTCTGCTCGCCGGTGAAAAAGGGGTGGCAGGCCGCGCAGATACCGATCTTGATGTTGTCACGCGTCGAGCGGGTGCGATACGTGGCGCCGCATGCGCAGACGATGACCGTCTCGGTGTAGTTGGGATGAATGTCAGCCTTCATGAGGAACCGCAAATAATGCCTCTGCTCCGACGGGAAGCAAGGGGAAAAACGGCCGGATGTGAATCCAAATTCCCCGCTTTACGCGGCGCGACGATGCGACGAAGGTTCCGCCCATGTCGTTCCGGCGGCTGTTGTTGACTGCGATTGCGCCCGTGATTTTTGCCTCCGGGGCGTCTGGTTTGGACGCCGTCGGCTACGCGCCATGGTGGACACTCGACCCGTCCGGCGACTACTTCCGGAACGCATTTCAGGAGCAGGCTGCGCTGCTGGACGAGGTCGTGTATTTCGGAGAGTTCCGTTTCCAGGCGGATGGCGGCCTCTACTTCTCGGATGGCAATACCGCGGTCGTGCCGATTCTCACCCCGAATGGTGCGGGCGGCTGGATGATCAATCCCGATCCCAACTACCAGTGGTATCTCGGAAGGATCACCACCGTGGTGGATGCCGTGCGCGCGGCGTCGCCGCAGACGAGGGTCACCTTCACGATCGGCGGCTGGGGAAACAGCCAGAACTTTGCGAAGGTCGGGAATAATCCGCCGGCAACGGCGAACGCCGTGGCGCAGATCCGCGCGCTGATGGATCTCGCGGGATTCGACGGCGTGGATTTCGACTGGGAGCAGGGCGACGGTGTTTCGCCGAATCTCCAGGCGGCTGCCTATGCGAATCTAACTGCTGCCACACGGGCGGTGCTCGCGCCGACAGAGCGGATCACGGTGGCGATTCAGGTGAACCAGCAGGTCGTGGGCCTGGCGATCCAGCCGAATGTGAATACCATCCGCGTGATGACCTACGACGATCCGGGCGCGGGCGGCGATCCGAACCATACGTCGGTCATCGGAGCGATCACGACGATCGAGAGCTGGATTGCCGCGGGCCTGGATCCGACCGGGCTGGCGTTTGGCGCGGCGGGATTCGGACGGCCGCTTCTTGATCCGTGGAGTGCGCAGAAGCCGTATTCGGAACTCGACGCGCAGCATCTGGCGGCGACGGGCACCTGGCTGCCGGATGACCTCACCGAATACGCGGGGTGGGGCTTCGACAGTCCGTCGAGCATTCTCGAAAAAGGGGCCTGGGCGACGGAGGAGGAACTCGCGGAGATTTTTTTCTGGGACTTGTCGCAGGACACGCGTGCGAGCGGTCACCACCTGCCGTTGACGAAGGCGCTGGCGCAGGCGGCATCCATTCCGGAACCGGGCACGGCGTGGCTGCTGGTTGCGGGCGGTATGGTCTGGATGGGACAGCGGTTTCGCATGGCTTGAGGTTCATGGAGCGGACGCTTGGCGAATACGAAGTTCACGTTGCGCGGGAGGGGTTTTCGAGCATCCGGCATCGCCCGAGCGGCGAGATCATGCACTCGCGCACGCCCCCGATGGACGAGGCGCGCTCGCTGTATGTCGAACAATCCGGCCTTCGCGAGCGATTGGGCAGGGGACCCGTGACGCTATGGGATGTGGGGCTTGGCGCCGCCGCCAATGCGATGGCTGCGATCGAGTGCCATCAGGATCTCGGCTCCGCAGCGCAACCGCTGCGGATCGTAAGTTTCGAGAACGATCTGGACTCGCTGCGGCTTGCGATCGGGAACGCGGCCGCCTTCCCATACCTGCAGCATCCCGCGCCACGGAGCATCCTCGAAAACGGAAAATGGCGTGGAGCGGGGGTGGAGTGGGAACTGGTGTTTGGAGATTTCGAGAAAACGCTGCAGTCCGCGCAGGGACCTCCCGGCATCATTTTCTACGACATGTATTCCAGTGCAACGGTTCCCGGCCCGTGGACGCAGGAAACGCTCCGCCGCCTCCACGAGCGGTGTGAGGATTGCGCGACGGAATTGTTTACCTACACCGTCTCGACCGCGGTGCGGGCGAAGATGCTGGCTGCCGGGTGGTTTGTAGCCCGCGGGCGCAACGCGGGCGCGAAGGGCGAGACCTCCATCGCGCTGACCGCCGCAGCGGCGAAGGAGCGACGACGCGACCTGCTCGGACGGGAATGGCTCGAAAAATGGGAGCGATCGGCGGCGCGGATTCCCGGGGAAATACCGCCTGAGGAGCGCACCGCTTTCGAAGCTGCGATTCGCGGGCACATTCAGTTTCGAAATTTGCAGGAGGACGCGCGGCCCGCGGAGCGAGCGGAATAGGCCCGCGCGTCCGGGATGCAACCGGACCGGGCGCGGCGGTCGATCCCGGGTCCATGAACACGACACTCCACAAAAAGCGGATCGCAATCCTCGCGACGGACGGGTTTGAGCAGTCGGAACTCGAAGGACCTCGCGATGCCCTGAATACGGCCGGAGCTTCGGTGACCGTGGTCTCCATGAAGTCCGGCGAGATCCAGGGGATGAATCACATGGAGAAGGGGGCACCGGTGCGCGTGGATCTGACGCTCGAAGAGGCGGATGCCGGAGAGTTCGACGGGCTGGTGATTCCGGGCGGGCTCTACAATCCCGATACGCTGCGATCGACCCCCGAGGCGGTGAACTTCACCCGGGCTTTTGCGGAGGCAGGAAAGCCGATCGCCGCGATCTGCCACGGGCCGTGGCTGCTCGTGGAGGCAGGTGTGGCGCGCGGGCGGCGGATGACTTCGTGGCCGGCAATCCGAACGGATGTCGAGAACGCCGGTGGTGAATGGGTGGACGAGGAGGTGGTCGTGGACAACGGCCTCGTGACGAGCCGGAAACCGGATGACATCCCTGCCTTCAATCGCAAGATGATCGAGGAGTTTGCCGAGGGCGTGCACACGCCGGCGACGGCGTAGCCTATTGCGTGTCGGTGGTGGGCGATTCGAGCGCACGGATCAGCGTCTGTGCGTCGATGGGTTTCACGAGATGCAGATCGAAGCCGGCCTCCCGGCAGCGCCTTCGGTCTTCCTCCTGCCCCCAACCGGTGAGCGCGATCATGAAGGGGCGGGGCTTCGCACTGAGCGTGCGAATGCGCGAGCAGGCTTCGTAGCCGTCGAGTTTGGGCATGCCGATGTCCATGAGGATGATTTCCGGCACGAATTCTTCGGCGGCCGCAACGGCGGCGAGCCCGTCGTGAACGACCCGCGCATCGTGGCCGAGGATCTTCATGATCATTGCAAGGCTTTGAGCGGAATCCACGTTGTCATCCACGACAAGGACGCGCCGTGCAGGCGTGCCGCCGGGGGAGGGCGGTGGATTCTGCTCATGCGGTCGCGGAGCTGCGTTGATGGTCGGGATGGAAACGGTGAAGCGGCTGCCGGTGCCCGGTCCGTCGCTGTGGGCCTCGATCGTGCCTTGATGCATTTCGACCAGTTGCCGGGCGAGCGTGAGGCCGATGCCCAGGCCTCGGGAGGAGGTTTCGAGCGCACCCTCGACCTGGGTGAACAGTTCGAAGATGTCGGAGATTTTCTCTGCGGGAATGCCGATGCCGTTGTCGGAAACCGTTACGATCACGCGGCCGGGTTCCCGAATGGTGTTGAGCCGGATCTCCCCGCCCGACGGAGTGTATCGCGCCGCGTTGGTGAGGAGATTGGAAAAGACCTGCGCGAGCCGCACGGGGTCGGCCTCGACCAGTGTTTCATCGGGAGGAAGATTGATATGGAGTCGATGGGCGCCGGCTTCGATCTCGGCCGTGCTGGCTTCCAACGCATGCCGCAGGATGGCGGCAATGGAGGCCTGCTCGGTTTTGAGAACGAGCTTCCCGCTGGTGATGCGCCCCACGTCGAGAAGGTCGTCGATCAACCGTGACATCAGCCGAAGCTGACGATCCATGACGTCGGCTGCATCGGCGTGGCTTTTCTTGTCCTCGGTGAGGCGGAGGACCTGCAGGGCATTGCTGAGCGGAGCAAGGGGGCCGCGGAGTTCGTGGGCGAGTGTCGCGAGAAAGTGATTCTTGCGCTGGTCGGCGATGCGGAGCTCCTCCTCGACCTTCTTGAGCCTGCCAATGTTGCGGGCGATCTTCGAGGCTCCGACGATGTTCCCTGCCTCGTCCTTGATCGGCGAAACGGTGAGCGAAACATCCACAAGCGTGCCGTCCTTGCGCTGACGGACCGTCTCGAAATGCTCGATGCGATTGCCCCTGCGGATGCGATTGAGAATGCCCGCCTCCTCGTCATGCCGGTCGGGCGGAATCAGCACCGTGACCGGGAGGCCGACGATCTCTTCCGGTCGGTAGCCGAATATCCGCGTCGCACCGCCGTTCCAACTCGTGATGATGCCATGGAGGTCCTTGCTGATAATTGCGTCGTCCGAGGATTCCACGATGGCGGCAAGGCGGCGGATCTCCGCGTCGATCCCCTTCCGCTCGGAGACATCCTGAAAGGCGTTGATCGCGCCGCGCACTGTTCCGTCCGCGTCGCGGATCGGATCGACATTCACCATCGTGTGAAATTCGTCGCCATCCGCATTTCGAACGGTGGCCTGCACATTGCGGAAGGAGAGACCCTCCTTTATCGCCCGGGCCATCGGCGTGCAATCGCGCGGCACTGCCGTGCCATCGGCAAGACGCACTTCTTTGAATGCGCAAAACAGGGGTTCCTCCGCGCCGAGCTGCGGGCGCATTCCCCAAAGCGCCGCCGCCTGCTCGTTGTAGTAGGTAATCCGCCCCTCCGCGTCGCAGATGGAAACTCCGATCGGCAGAAGGTCGACGATTTGCTGGTAATGCTCCACGCGTTCCCCCGCGAGGTTGCCGTTCCGGCCCCCATCGCTGGCCGCTAAATTCTCGACGGGTGGGGGCAGGTTGCGTGCGGTCATTTCAACTCATCCTAAATCGCCTGCCGGACGGTGATATCAGGGGCTTCCCGGTTCCTGGCATCAGGGAGTTACGCCGATGATTTCGCCGGCAACATCAAGGGGCCCCTCCCGACAGGGATGCCAGAGGCTTGCCTGAGAACCCTGGAGGTTCCAGTGGCGATCCCACTTCGTATGAAAACGACACGAAAAATTCTCGCGATCATGGCTGCCTTGGGAATGACCACCGCAGCCTGGGCTCAAAGCGGCGCCGGGACTGGAACGAGTGGAGGCACATCGGGATCCACCTCCGGCCAGACCGGGACAACCGGAAATTCGTCCGGAACCTCCGGGCAAACCAATGGAGGGGGGGACTCGACCGGAACGGCAACCGGGACGCAAGGGGGCGGTCAAACGGGGACGAGTGGCACATCGGGAGACACGGGCACGGGCACTTCCACGGGCACGGAGAACAGCGGACGAACAACGAATGGTTCCACCGGAGCCCGGGTGAATGAGAATACCGGAACCGGCCGTGCTGACGATGCATCGACGCGTAATCAGAGAACGGGCAACGGGGTGACCGGAATGAATCCGGATCAGGGAGTGAACCGGTCGGACCGGACTTCGCCCGCGACCGGATTGGATACCGATCCGCACTCGGGTGCCCGCCGTGATCATTCCGTCACGGACGATTCGGTGGATCGCGCCATTCAAAACAATGACGACGCACGTCGGCGTATGAACGAGGCGCAGCGCGAAGCAGAGCGGAACGCCGCCGATTGATTCACTCGATTCGTCACGAAACAGGGCGGCGCACCGGATGCGCCGCCCTGTTTCGATAACGGCCGGCAAACCATCTGCGGACGATATTCCGTCCGATGATACATGAAGTGGATGGAGTTCCTGAGCGGGCGGCCAAAAACGCCGGACTGCGATACACGAGTGACTCGTTGCCGGGCATTCGCCGGCGTCGACGCGGGGGCAGATTCGTGTATGTCGACGCCAGCGGTGTGAGCGTCCGCGATGCCGGAACGCTCGATCGAATCCGCCGGCTCGCCATTCCTCCGGCATGGGAGGATGTGTGGATTTGCCCGGAGGAGGATGGCCATCTTCAGGCGACCGGACGGGATGCTCGCGGTCGCAAGCAATACCGCTACCACGCTGCGTGGCGCCGGACGCGGGACGAGGCGAAGTTTGACCGAATGATCGCATTCGGTCGGGCGCTGCCGAAAATCCGGAAACGGGTAGCGCGCGATCTCGCGCGACGTGGATTGTGCCGGGAGCGCGTGCTGGCGACGGTGGTGCGACTGCTCGAAACGACGCTGATGCGGGTCGGAAACGACGAGTATGCGCGTGACAACCGATCCTATGGTTTGACGACGTTGCAGGACCGTCATGCGAAGATTCAACGGTCCGTGGTGACCTTTTCCTTTCGCGGAAAATCCGGACGGATGCATGTCATTGATGTCCGCAGCAAACAGCTCGCGCGGATTGTCCGGCGTTGCCGCGATCTTCCGGGCTATGAGTTGTTTCAATACCTCGGTGAAGACGGGCGACCGGTGGATGTCACCTCGACCCAGGTCAACGACTATCTGCGCGAAATCACCGACGAGGGGTTTACCGCGAAGGATTTTCGGACATGGGCAGGCACGGTCCTGGCGGCCCGGGCGTTGCAGGAGTTTGACCGGTTCGAGAACGCAGCGGAGGCGAAAAGGAATCTGCTTACCGCGATTGAAGCCGTGGCGAGGTTGTTGGGCAATACGCCGGCCATCTGCCGTCGATGCTATGTGCATCCCGTGGTGCTCGATACCTATCTCGACGGATCGTTGGTGAAGCGCCTGCGAACACGGGCTGAGCGTAAATTGACCGCCGATGCCCGCAACCTTCGTCCCGAGGAAGCAGCGGTCCTCATGCTGCTGCGCGACACGCTGACACGCCGTGCGCCGGCGGCGAAATTGCGTCGACGATCCTCGATGTCCCGACGAGCGGCAGGGCACTCGCATTCCGGTTCCAAATTTCGGAAACCTCGTGCCCGGGGGACGTAGATCCGCCTCGAGATCGCAGGGACTTCCGGAAGGAAGGTTCGCCCATTCCGTATGCGGATCTGAGCCCTAAGGGGATGCGTCGTTCCTCTCCCGTTCTGAGAATTGAGACCGGTGGTGGAACAATGCAACCAATGCCACAAGACCGATCACGGTGTGCACCGGCGGCAACGCGAGCCATGCTGCGGATGCGACGACGAGCCATCGCCAGAACCATCGTTCGCGATAGCCGTAAACGGTGATCGCGCAGATGGCACCCGCCGATCCGAAGACCCCCAGGCCCCACACGGCGTAAAGCAGCAGGGGAAATCCCGGCTGGTTCAAGAAGTCGTGCAAGGACCCTCCGATTGCATGGGTGGCCATTTCCGTCATGAGCACCACGAGGAGAAGGACATCGATGCAGAGAATCGCGCCGGACACTTGTGCCAGTCGGTGTCCCGGACGGCGGGAGGGGCCATTCCAGATCCCATCGAGCGTGTGTCCGCGAGCGGACGTTCCCATGGAGGCTGCCATGAGATTACTCACCAGGTTGGGCGGCCTCAGTTTTCGCGTGATGAGCTTTCAAAGCCTCGAGAGTTTTCTCGGCATAGGCGCGAACTGCGGGAGTTTCCGTTTTTCCAGCAACGCGTTCGTAGGTGCGAATCGTGGCGCTGTGTTCCTTCTCCATCTCATGAAGGTATGCCTCGTCAAACTCGCTCCCTTCCAGACCAGACAGGCGCTCGTAGGTTCGCTTCTGCGCGGCAGAGGGTTCGCTGGGAACCTCGATGTTCAATCCGGTCGCGATCACCTGAAGCTCCTCCTGCGCGGCCGTGTGATCCTTCTTGATGTGTTCCGCGAGATCGCGCACGCGTGCGTCAGACGATTTCTTCAGCGCCAGATCGGCGAGTTGGATTTCCGCGACGTTCCCCTGGCAGGCGTCGACAACGAAGCGTTCGTCTCCACCAGGAGCGTCCAGTTCATCGGTTGTAACCACCGGCTCGGTGTCCACGTCGGCGTTTGCAGCGAACGCATCAAGACTGCTCCATGCCAGGCCGGCACAAACAAGGGCTGTAATCGTTTTCATGACAGGAGCAGATCGGCGCCTGCGCCGACAGGGCGTTCCCGGATTCCTGGGTCGGGGTGGACGCAAGGACGTGCGTCGAGACGCGGTCTAAGAATGAATTCCACCCCAGGGACGATTCATATCCGTTTCGAAATGACCATGCCGGTCCGAAGCCAGCCGCTGCGGGGTAGCTCGAGGATCGCGCCTTTTGCTCAACCGGCCAGCAGTGACGCAAGGGTGCCGGCGTCGCGCGGAGCTTTCACTTTCATGTCATTATCGAAGTAGACGAAGATTTCCCGGATCTTCCGGTTCCGATGGCGGGTGATCAGGGGGGCGTCGGGTCGCGCGATTCCTTTTTCCCAACAGCGAATTCGGGAGGCCCAGTCCCGAAGTGCGGATTTGGTGTAGCCGCTGACGTAGATTTCACTGTCCCCGTGCAGGCGCACATACACGAAGTCGCTCGTGAGATCCTCGGCGTATGGCCATTCGCCGGCAGTGTCGGCGAAAACGAATGCCACCCGATGCCGGCGCAGGAGCTGGAAAAACTCCGGGATCAGGAAGCTCCGATGCCGCACTTCCACGCAATGCCGGATCCGGCGCCGAGGTCCACAACAAAGGCTCGCACGCGCGCGCAGTCGACCGTCGTGCCTACGGGCGAGACGCGCTGCGTCGTCGGTCGTGTTGGGAAGCAGTTCGAGGAAGGCGCGAAAGGAATCGGCGTTGAATCGAAAGGACGGCGGAAACTGCCAGAGAATCGGGCCAAGCTTTTCCCTCAGCTCGAGCACGCCGGATCCGAAAAAGTTTGCGAGGGGAGTGCGGATGTCACGGAGCCGCCGCATGTGCGTGATGTAGCGACTTCCCTTCACGGAAAATACGAAGCCGGCAGGAGTGGTTTCGTGCCACTTTCGAAAGCTCGCTGGAGTCTGAAGGGAATAATGGGTTCCGTTGATCTCGATCGTCTGGAATGCGTGCGACGCGAACGACAGCTCCATGGCCTGGGGAAGGTCGTCGGGATAAAAGACGCCTCGCCACGGCGCGTAGGTCCACCCGGAGATTCCGACGCGTGTGTGGGCCTTCACGTCGTAGGATCGCGATTTCCCGCGCGGGTGGTCGTCCACCGGTGCCGGCAACAAAGACCTGACGCGCGGTGAGCGGAGGCGGCGCGATCCCCCGTCATGCCAGCAAAGTCCAAAAAGCAGCAGAAAGCCGCCGGTGCCGCATTGTCGGCCAAACGCGGGGAAACGAAGAAGTCCAGCTTGCGCGGTGCGTCAAAGCAGATGGCGGAGTCGATGTCGGAAGACAAACTTCGCGACCTCGCGAAGACGAAGCGGAAGAAACTTCCGGAAAAGAAATGACCTGCGCGGAATGCGCCGTGGAGTCTGGAGTTTCGAGTCTACTCGGAAGCTTCGGATTCCTCGGCCGCCGAGATTCGCGAATCCCGATCGGCCTCTTCGATTCCTTCGTGAACGAGTTCATCGGCGAGGGATTCCTCGTCTTCCGGAGTTCTCGAGGGAGTATGGGTTCCTGATGATACCGCGGGAACTCCCGACCCGGGCCGTTCGGCCGGAGTGAGCTGGGTGTCGGTGAGATCCGCTGGAACAGGAGATCGAAGTTCACGGAGCGCCTCCTCGCGGTCCCGTTCGTTGGGAGTCGTGCGACCATCCCAATGCGCGATGTCCGATGCGCGCTTTTCGATCAGCGCTTCATCCGCTTCTCCAAATCCCGCTCCGCCGGTCTCGATGCGTCGTGTTTCGCCTTGATCCTTCATGATGTGTCTCCGTTCAGAAATGATTCGCAAAGAAGCGCGTGCCAAGGTGTCGGGGCAATCCCCTTGCGTTGTATCGGAGGTGGGCCGCAGCTTCCTGTGCTCCGGCTCCCGATGGGAGATTCGGGGAACATCACTAGGTGTGACGGGCGGCCTGCGCGCCGGTCAGACGCGATCCACCGCGCTATGAAACTTCAAACACTACGCGACGCATTGATTCACGAACTCCGCGACCTTCACAGCGCCGAGACACAGCTCCTCAAGGCGCTCCCGAAGATGGCCAAGGCGGCAGGTCACGAGGAACTCGTGGAGGCCTTCGAAAGCCATCTTGAGGAGACAAAGGGACACGTCGAGCGGCTCGACCAGATTTTCGAACTGCTCGACGTTTCGAGCAGGGGCGAGAAGTGCAAGGCCATGGAGGGCCTGATCGCCGAGGGCGAGAAGACCATCAAGGAGGATGCCGAGGAAGCCGTCCACGACGCGCTTTTGATCGCCGCGGCACAGCGGGTCGAGCATTACGAGATTGCCGGCTACGGCACGGCACGCACGTTTGCTGCGCAGATTGGCGAGAAGAAGATCGCGGATCTCCTGCAGGAGACGCTGGACGAGGAATCGGAGACCAACGAAAAGCTGACGGAGATCGCCGAGAGCGTCGTCAACGTCGAAGCGGAATCCGCCGCCTGATTCCCCGATTGCGGACGCCGGAGCGTTTCCGGCGTCCGCGATTTCCATTCAACGGGTGGGGGCTGCGCTCACTCCGTCTCGCGGTTCACCCACTCGACAGCGAACCGAACGAGTTCCCCGCTGTCACCGATTCGCAGCTTCTCCTTCACCCGGGCCCGATGGGTTTCGACGGTCTTTGGACTCAATCCGAGAGATGCGGCGATATCCCTGGTGCCCAGCCCGCGTCCGATCAATTCGAGCACCTCGGTTTCACGTTGGGAAAGGTTGTCCAGAGGCGAGAATTCCCGACTTCGATCGGCGTCGATTGCCTTGAAGATCAGCTGATCGCGGAAGGCGGAGCTGACATGCAGACGCCCGTGCAGGACGTCGTGAAGAGCGTCATGAACGCGAGCAGAAAGGTCTGATTTCATGACATATCCGAGCGCACCGGCTCGCAGCGCTCGAAACGCGTAGACGGATTCGTGATGCATCGACACGACGAGGATCGGAAGTCTTGGGCGTTCTGCGAGCATGGCTTTGATGACCTCCAGTCCGTCCGGACCCGGCAGGGAAATGTCGACGATGACCGCATCCGGTTTGTGATCTCGAAGCATTTGCAGCGCTTCACGAAGGTTGGATGCCTCCGCGCACACGCTGAGAGCCGGATCGGTGTCCACCAGCGCAACCAGCCCGCGACGGTAGATGGGGTGATCGTCGACGATCAGAATCTGTGCCGGGGGTGGTGACAGAATGGAGTCCGCAGTCGTGGGTGCGTGGCTAGTGCTCATTTCGAAATGGTGGTGACGGCCGTCGTCAGGAGCACGCTCAGGCCTGACCGGAACAGGCAATGCACGGCCTCGATAGAGCCTGGATGTTGTGTTTCGTGCTTGGGATCGAGGGGTCTGTCAGCGGATTCATTGGATGCAAGCGGCGCTCGTCGCCGTGGTCGCGCAACCAGATCGCATTTCGGGATCCGGGCAGCCGCAGAAAAATCCGGGCGTGGCAGCGTGCTCCATCGCGGACCAAATCTTCGTAAATCCGGACACGTGGCTCCGTCCACAGATGCGATCCCCATGCATGAAAACGCCAACCCTTCTTGCTGCCATGGCCGTCGGCCTCGTCGGACTTTCCGCCTGTGACGACCGGGGAGACCGCGAAACGCCGCCGCCGACTCCCACTGCGACGGCACCCTCCACTCCACCGGCGAATCCGCCGCAGGAGCCTGCGGCAACTCCCGCCCAGGGAGTGGACTCCACCAGCCCGCCCGCTCCGAACCCGGATGCAGGAACGTCAACGAGCATGTAGCTCACACTTCGACCACCCGCACGGGCGCGCCGTCGAAACCGGCGCGTTCGAGCACGGGAAGTGAGACGTTGTAAACGGGAACTCCGCTTGAGGTTGTGCCAAACGGTTCGCCGCGGTGTGCATGTCCATGAAAGGCCGCGGTCGCTTGCTGGCGATTCAACGGTCCTTCGAGGCGGGTTGACCCAAGGAAGGCGAAGATCTCGGGTTCCTCGCCCATCACGGTCGCGCGAACGGGAGAATAGTGCAGAAGCGCGACCTTGCGTTCCTCCTGTCCGCGAGCGAGGGCTTTCTCGAGTCGGAGTGCGTGATCGACGGCTTCCTGCACGAATGCCTTGATCATCGGTTCTCCCCAGGCATTGAGCATACGCCCTTCGAATCCGCCACCGAATCCGCACACTCCGGCGAAGCGCACGCCCTCGATCGTGACGCTCTCGCCATCGAGCACCTGAATGCCGGCGGCTTCCAGAACCGCCGTGACTTGTTCTGCATGGCCGGACTCGAAATCATGGTTTCCAAGCACGGCGAGACAGGGGATCGAGAGGCTCGACGTGAGATCGTGAGCCAGAAGTTCCGCCTCCTCGGGCAGCCCGTAGTCGGTCAGATCGCCGCAGAGACAAAGAACATCTGCGGATTGGGATGCATGACGGAAGATTGGAAGAAGGCGACCCTTGCAGTGCTTCGTGTAGTGAAGGTCTGCAATGGCGGCGATGCGGAGGCGTTCGGGCATTTCAACGAAATCGGATACATGCAGGATCGCGTGCCGAATCGTTCTTCAGTGTATGGAATCTTCGATTCGCGGCCTCGACTTCTACAGGCAATCGATGAACGTGCTCGACGCGGCGGGCATTCCTTTCCTCGTTGGTGGTGCGTATGCGTTGCGCGCTTACGCGCGGGTGGTTCGCGACACGAAGGATTTTGACCTCATGATGCGTCAATGTGACGTCGACCGTGCTCTGGCAGCTCTGCGGGCGGAGGGCTACCGAGCGCACGTGGCCTTCCCGCACTGGATCGCGAAGGCGCATCACGGCGAGGATTTCATCGACATCATCTACAACTCGGGGAACGGCCTGTGTCCAGTGGATGACGGGTGGTTCGAGCACGCACGGGCGGGGACGATTTTCGGACGGAATGTCCGCCTTTGTCCGCCCGAGGAAATGATCTGGCAGAAAGCCTACATCATGGAGCGCGAGCGGTTCGATGGTGCGGACATTGCCCATTTGCTGCGGGAGTGCGGCGACGAGATCGACTGGGAGCGACTGCTCTGGCGCTTCGGCGAGCGCGATCATCCGCTGTTGCGCGCGCATCTGATGTTGTTCCAGTTCATCTATCCAGGGCATAGCACGGTGGTTCCGGAGTGGGTGATGGATCGTCTCGCCGAGTTTCCGAACGAGGAGCCGACGACTGCCACGCCGGTTTGCAACGGCACGCTTTTGTCCCGTGCCCAGTATCTCGAAGATGTGGAGCGCAGGGGCTATGCCGACGCTCGCCTCGATCCCCGGCACTCCATCTCAGAAGAAGATCTTGGTGTCTGGACGGCTGCGATCAACGCTTCCGAACGGTCCGGCTAGGCTTGCGGCTGGGCCGCAGTGCGAACGAGCCGCCTCGAAGAAGGGATTTTCGAGAAGACGGGGGGTGGACGCGGCGATCAGCGCGGATGGGGCCGGAACCATCGGTTGCAACGGTGCATTCGGAGGGCGCTCTTTGCAATGCGACTATTTGGGAACGATCGAGATGCCGCCGCTGCGCTCCAGCACAGCAAACTTCACCTGATCCAGGCGCTCGAGTCCGTGCAATTCCCTCGCCGCCGTCAGGATGTCGTCCTCGTTCACGCGCGATCGTTTCATTCGGTCGGAAAGAAGTCTCCCGTTCTCGATCAAAATGAGAGGAACGCCGTCGAGAATCTTATCCACCAGCGGATGCCGACGCTTCCACATCGAGAGGAGAATGTCCGCAGACATGAGGGTGGCGATAAGAATGAATGCGTTCGTGAGTGAATAGAAGCTATCTCAAAATCGATTAAGGAGTATGCAGATTGACGCAAGTTGCACAA
>CALGTD010000076.1 GCA_937901895.1 uncultured Spartobacteria bacterium
AACCGGCAAGACCGTGGGAGGCATCATGGTCAATACGCCAGGGCAAAACGACAACTCAGGATCGTTTGTCTGGGCGGCCAACGGCTACAACGGCTCCACCAACGTGGAGGGACCCAACATTCGCGCGAACGGCTCAGGCTCGCCTGTCCCGACCCTGTCCCTCACCATCGGTGCCACGTATCTCATGCTCTTCGAGTTCAACGCCGCGGAACAAATGACCTCCGCCTGGCTGCTGAATGAGGCCCAGCTGACGAACTTCTACAGCTCGCTAAACGCCGCGACATTGAATGCCGCACCGGACAACACGGAGGATGCGGAAGGTGTCGTCTGGAGGGGGGCCGTCATCTCCGCGGACCCCCTCGGTTCAATGGACGAGCTGACGCTGATCGGGTTGGCGTCCACCCAGGGCGGAGCCTACGGATTCGACATCGACGAGATCCGGTTTTCGGACCAGAGCCTCCTCGAGGCCATCAGCAGCGTTCCGGAACCCTCCACGATCGCGACGCTCGCGATCGGAGGTGTCGCAATCGGACTTGCAGTGCGCCGGCGGCGCAAGGCCTGAGGCCGCACCTTCTGTTCAATGGGTTGTGTGACCGGCGGATTCTCCGAATCCGCCGGTTTGCTTTTCGGGATTTCGAGGATTCCCCGGAGCGGGTTTCCTGTGGTTTTTGTCGGGGATGAAAATGCTCCTCAATGCGGATCTCGGCGAAGGTGAGCCGGAGGAACGCACCGCCGCGCTCATGCGGCTCATCGACCTCGCAAATGTCGCCTGCGGCGGCCACGCGGGAAATCGCGAATCGATGGAACGTTGCGCCCGACTGGCTGCGGAGCATGGCGTAAAACTCGGCGCACACCCGGGACTGGCTGCGGATTTTGGTCGCGGCCGGGCGGATATCGACGCTTCCGCACTGCGTGCGCTCGTGCAGGAACAGACATCCACGCTGGCGGCCGTCGCACCGCTCCATCACATCAAGCTCCACGGCGCGCTCTACCATGCCGTGGAATCCTCCGAAGCCCTTGCGCACGCCTATGTCGATACAGTGCGCGAGGTTTTTCCAGGCCTTGCGATCGTAGCCTTTGCCGGCGGGCGCGTGCTGCCGGCCGCACGCAAACTCGGAATGCAGGCCCTGGCGGAGGTATTTGCCGAGCGCGGATATCGCGAGGACGGCTCGCTGATTCCCCGCGGTGAACCGGGCGCTTTGATCGACGATCCCGCAGAAGTCGTGGCGCGGCTCCCAAGTCTCCGCGGCGACACGATCTGCGTGCATTCGGACTCGCCAAATGCACTCGCGATCGCCCGCGCAGTGAGAGCCGCTCTTTGACCGGGCACCCCGTGCCGACGGATCAGCGACGGTCCATCAGAATGCGCAGGATGTAGAAGAACAGCAGCGCGACCGAGGCGAAGAGCGCGAGCGACGCGGCGACGTATTGGTCGGTCGAATAGCGGTAAAAGATGTTCGACGTGTGGTAGAGAATCGCAGCACCGGCGAAAGCGACCATGACGGCGGCAAACACGACGCCAAGGGTGAACCCAAAGATGATGCTCGCCACGATGACGCCCATCGCAACAAAGCCGCCGATCGTCAGGATGCCGCGCAAGAACGAGAAATCCTTCTTCGTGATGACCACCACCGCGGTAAGCCCAAAGAACAAACCGAGCGTGAGCATCGCGGCGGTTGGGATGACCGTTCTATCCGAGAAGGAAATTGCGATGGCCAGAATCGGCAGGAAGATGACCGCCTCGGCGACGACGTAGAGCCCAAGGCCCGCGTATTGCATGGCCTTGCTCGTCGCAGAGTTCGCCCAGCTCTGGGCAAGCCACGAGGCCCCCATAAACAGGCCGAGAACGATGAGCCATGAATATTGTGACGCGCCCAGCCACTGGAACATGAGCGGCTTGAGAGGCGAATTCAGAAGAACGGCCTCGATCGCAACGAATGCAAGGATCGCGCCGGCGAGGTGCATGTAGGTGCGGCGAAGGAACCGGCTTCGATCGACCTGGCTCGCATCGGCGGCCACGACGTAGGGATTTCCGTAGGCGTTGTTCATGGGATTTTGCGCACCGTGCGCGCGCAGACATGGCGAGTCAAGCCATTGCAAGGACTTCCCCGGGCGTGCGACCGGATTCTCGCAGCGCGCGAATCGACAAGGCGGCGTCGCGTTTCGCAAGCCTGCGGCCGGAGGAGCCGCGAACGAGCGGGCAATGGAAAAACGCGGGCGGTTCGGCGCCAAGCGCCCGGTAAATCAAAAGCTGCCGCGCGGTGGAGGTGAGCAGATCCTCGCCCCGCACCACCTCGGTGATCCCCATCGCGATATCATCCGCCACCACGGCAAGCTCGTAGGCGGGCACATCGTCCCGACGCCAGACGACGAAGTCGCCGAAATCCCGCCCGGCCATGCGCTCCACACGTCCGCATCGCCCGTCCTCAAAGGCAATGACCTCCCCGTCGGGCACCCGGAAGCGCCAGTTGACACCCGCCGGCTCGTCCCATTTTTGCGCATCCTCCGCGGGCCTCCGCCACTCCGACGGAAAGACCGGTTCCTCTTCGTGTGGAGCCTGCGTGGCGCGCTCCACATCGCGGCGGGAGTGCTCGGATGGGTAAAGAAATCCCCCGTCGCGCAGCCGTCGCCAGGCATCAAGGAACACCTCGCGCCGCCGGCTTTGCAGCACAGGTTCCCCATCCCAATCCAGCCCGAGCCATTTGATATCCTCGACGCAGGCGGCGACGAACTCCGGCTTGCAGCGTTGCGGGTCGATGTCCTCGATGCGGAGAATCACCTCCCCTCCCGCCTCCCTTGCGCGCCGGTGCGCGATCGCAAACGTCGCCGCGTGACCGAGATGGAGATAACCGGTTGGGGTTGGGGCAATGCGGCCTCGGGGAGTCATGATTGGCACTGGAAACAACTCGGATCCCTGCCAATAGTGCGGGAGTCCGTCCATGAGTCAGCCAATTTTTCGCATGCGTTCCGCGGTGTGCGGGCTAGTTGCCCTCGCGTTGGGTGCGGCCACACCGTCGGCCCGCGCGATTCTCGCTGGCGACTACGACGGCACGATCGAGTCCGTCGAGACGGTCAACTTCCTCGTCGATGCCGGAATCTTCTACAACGCCGGCTATTTCGGCCAATCGACGGTGATTGCAAACGTCGAAGGCGGGCACGTCTGGAGCGGGCACGAGGTCTTCAACCGCTCGTCGTTCGGACTGCCCGCCGCCCCGTCGCTGTTGTTCAATGCCTCGCCCGATCCCGTAACGGCACCGCACCTCGGCCAGGTCGACTACCACGCCACGGCGGTCGGCCACGTGCTGGCGGGCACGGGCGATGCCGGCGGAGGCAACCTCTCGCTTCTCGGCGCCGGGATGGCTCCGCTGGCGACGCTTTGGTCGGGCGCGATCGCGACCCACTTCGACCGCACCGAGGAGAATGTCGGAAAATTCACGATTTCGAAGGAATCGTTCGTCACGCCCTACATCGCGTTTTTCGAGGGCTCGCTCGGTCGCAAGGCGGACGTGATCAACAGCAGCTGGGGATACACGGATGCCGCCGCCACCGAAGAGGAAACGCGCATCCTGGATGGGCTTGCCGCCGCGAATCCCACGGTCGCGCTGGTCACCGCCGCGGGCAACTCCGGTCCGGACACCTCCCCGGGCGGCCCGGGCTCCGGTTACAACAGCATCACCGTTGGATCCCTTGGAGGGGCGTCCGGATCCGCGCCCTTTCTTTCACCATCCAGCTTCACCTCCGGAGGTCCGGCCGACTTTTACAATCCCGCGACAAACACGACACTGACCGGCGTCCGCGCGGCCGTGGACATTGCCGCGCCGGGCGAACAGCTCGCGCTCGCAGCGTATCTCGGCAAGTCGGGCATGCTCGCAGACCTGGTTGGCGACGGAAACGATGCCGACGATTTGTATTTCGTGTTCAACCAGTCCGGCACGAGTTTCGCCTCGCCGGTGGTCGCCGGTGGCGTCGCGCTGTTGAAGGATGTTTCCCACAGCCCGTTCTATTTTGCGGATCAACCGCAGTCCCGGGACACCCGCGTAATCAAGTCCGTGCTGCAGGCGGGGGCAATCGCAACGATCGGGTGGGACAATGGCCAGCATCTCGAGGACGGCGTGCTCGTCACCACGCAGGCGCTCGATTACTCCACCGGCGCCGGAAGGATGGACCTCACTCGCTCGGCCGAAATTTTCGTCGGTGGCACCACGGACGTCGCCGGTGACGGCGGCGGATTCATTGCCGCCGTCGGATGGGACATCGGTGCCGTCCCGCTCGGCGGGTCAAACGACTATTTCTTCGACCTCGCTTTCGACGGGCATGTCGAGCTGACGGTCTCGCTCAACTGGTTCGTAAACACGAGCTGGGACGCAGTCCTCCAGACCGCCGAACACCTCAGCTTCGCAAATCTGAATCTCGAGGTCTGGACGGCCTTCGACGGCGTGCTCCTCTCCCAGGTCGCCAGCTCGGAGACACTCTACAACAACTCCGAATTTGTCCGCTTCGTGCTTGAGCCCGGCAGCTACGGTCTGCGAGTGGCGTTCGAAAATGTCGCATACGATTTGACGGGCTCTCTCATGAGCGAAACCTACGGGCTCGCATGGCTGGCGACGACGGTGACCGTTCCCGAGCCTTGGCATTGGGGAATCTCCCTCGCTGCCACAATGCTGATCTTCGCCATCCGGCGGCGGGTTCGGCTCCGCAGTTCGTCTGAAATTTCACAAACTGCCTGTTGCGTCAGCGCCGTCCCGGGGGCAGTGTGCCCGCCTGCAAACAACCACCATCTCCTCCTGCGTATCGGTCGTCGTCCCCCTTTTCAATGAGGCGGCGACCATTGGGAAGGTGCTGGGTTTCGTGCTCGCGCAGCCCTGCGTCGCCGAAGTGATCGTCGTCGATGACGCTTCGACCGACGACTCCGCCGCCGCGGCGGATGCGATCGCTGAACTGGACTCCCGAGTGAAGATGTTCCGGCAGCCGTTCAATCAAGGCAAGGGCGCCGCCGTGCGCGCGGGATTCTCCCACGCCACCGCGGACCTCGTGCTCGTGCAGGACGCCGATCTCGAATACGACCCCGCCGACTACCCACGTCTTATCCGGCCGATCCTCGACGGACACGCCGACGTGGTTTTCGGCTCGAGGTTCATCGGCTCCGAGGCACACCGCGTCCTCTATTTCTGGCACTCGCTCGGTAACCAGTGTCTCACACTCCTCTCGAACATGATCACGAACCTCAACCTCACCGACATGGAGTGCTGCTACAAAGTGTTCCGGCGTCCGGTGCTCGAACGGATCACGATCGAGGAGGACCGCTTCGGCATTGAGCCCGAGATCACGGCAAAGGTCGCGAAACTCGGCGTGCGCATCTACGAGGTAGGCGTCAGCTATCGCGGACGGACTTACGCGGAGGGCAAGAAGATCGGCTGGCGCGACGGTGTTCGTGCTCTCGTCGCGATCCTCAAATACGGATTGGCTCGCTGAGCGCGAATCTGAACAGAGAATGCGAAGCGAAATCGTTCCTTCAGGCGCCACCATCCTTTCACGGTGCCAATCACGGGTCGGGAGTTTTCTGACTCGTCACCCACTCGTCCGCGACGCGCTGTTCTGGTCGCTCCCCGCCGTGCTGCTCGGCGCGGTGTTGAGGCTCCTGCTGCTCCACTACTCGCCGTATGCCTACTGGGGCAGCGACTCGCGAAGTTACTTCGGGTTCACGAACGGCGTGATGAGCGAGTTCTATTTCAGCATCAACGAAAAGCGCCGTTACCTCTATCCGCTGTTTCTGTTGCCCGTCACGCTGCTGCCGGGCTCGGCCTTGAAGGCGCTCGCATGGATCCAGGCCGGCATGGGATTAGCCACGGTATTTGCGTTCGGCTATTTCGTGCGGCGTGTCTTTGCCGTCTGGAAACTGCTCCTCGTGCCGCTCACGGTGCTCCTCGCGGGACTTCCGGTATTCATCTGGTATGAGCACGAGCTGATCGCGGAATCCGTCTATTTCAACGGCATCGTCTGGATGCTCGCAGGCTGGGCGGCGTGGACAGCGCAACGCGATCCGGCCCGGGCACGAAGGCTCTTCTGGGCGTTCTTCGTCCCGCTGGCGATCATGGCGCTCACGAAGCCGTCGGTAAAATTTCTCTGGCCGGGGGTGATCATCGCACTGATCGCCGTTTTCGCGTGGCGGGTGCTGCGCTGGCCGCAATGGGCCGCGATTGGAGCACTGTTCCTCGCGGGAACGACCGTCGGCGACGACGACCAGAGCGCCTGGCTGCTCTACACGACAGCATTTCCGCTCACGCAGGTGGACACCCCAAAACACGCAGAATACAAGGCTGAGATCCGCGACTGGGTTCTCGAGCGTCGCGCGGATCTCGATCGTTACGACGAACGCGATGACGCCATCCACGATTTCCTGCGCGAGCCCGAGGCACAGGATGAGCGCCCACTGTGGCGGGATCTTGCGAAGGACGACGAGGCCGCTCTGGAACGCCTCTACAAGGAACTTGCCTTCGAGGGCATTGCCGCCAGACCCGATCTGTTTCTCTACGTCGCGATGCAACGGCTCGTCGGCTCCGCCAACATGACCGACTTCAAGGACGACCGCTTCGGCTCGACTTATTTCGCGGATCGCTTCGCGGAACAGCTCGCGAACGATCGCAATCCCGACAGCATGGAGCGGCTTGCATTTGCGCTTCCGAAGGACGAGCCGATTCCCGACGCGGCGCAGTTTCGGGAATGGCTGGCACCGCATCCGCACTCGGCGGCGGCGAAATGGCTCACAGACTGGGTCCGCGCCTATCAACGCATCTGGGTGCTTGTCGATCGCCCGGAGGGCCCCCGTCCATCGCTCTGGAAATGCCGGCTCACCCCGCTGGGCTGGTGCGTGGTGCTCGGAGGCCTCCTCGCGTTGATCCCGCCCTATCTCCGCTCGACCGGGGTGTGGGTCATTGCGTTCGCCGGAGCGATGATCGCGACCTACATGGTCGGCATCGAGCACACGCGGTATTTCGCGGCGGTGTGGCCGGTCGCGTTTCTCGCACTCGGAGTGCTGATCGACTTCCCCGCCCGGGTGCTCCTGCGCATTCAGCCCAACGGCGGCTGAGAATTTGGATCGCGAATCACGCGGCGTTCGGATAATCAACGCACCGTCATGTGGTTTGTTTATGCGCTTTCGGCGGCAGTCATCTGGGGCTTGAGTTATGCGGCAAGTGGACGCGCGATCGAGCGCGGCGTCTCCCCCCTCGTCTTCTTTACGATCTACGCGGCGGTGGGAACCGTGATGGGCCTCTGCGCGCTGACCGCCACCGGGAAACTTGCAAACATTCCCTCCGAGTTGCGAAGCGTCGGGAGTGACTGGGGATGGCTCGCGATCGCCGTCGTCACGTCGGGCATCGGCGCGCTGCTCATTTACATGGCCATCGGAGAAAAAAATGCGACGCTCGCCTCGCTGATCGAGATTTCCTATCCGGTCTTCGTGGCGTTCTTCGCCTGGCTGTTGTTTCGTGAAACGCAGTTCAACCTCTCGACCGTCATCGGTGCTGTGATGATCATCGGCGGCGTGACCGTCGTGTATCTCGGCAGCGGCGACTGATGAAACGCACATTGCCGGCTCTCGCCGTCTGGCTTTGCATGATTGGCGCCGCAGCGGCCGCCTTTCAACCGGATGCGTCACGCCGGCTCGTCGATCTTCCACCGCGCACGGCCGGGCCTGTGCCCGTTTCGATCGATTTCTTCCTACTGGATGTCGACGACATCGACGGCTCGAACGAGACCTTCGCAGCCGCACTCTACCTCAGCATGAAATGGACGGATCCCCGGCTCGCATTCGATCCGGCGGAATTTGGCTCCGACCGTGTGATCTATCCCGGCCCCGCTGCCGCCGAGCAGCTCGGCCAGATCTGGTCACCCGCCGTTGACGTGGAGAACCTCGTAGGCGCCCCGGAAACGCTGGACGAATGCCTCACCATCATGGCCGACGGCACGGTCGAATACGAACGACGTCTGAGCGGCGTGTTCTCGTCGGAGATGGAGTTGAGCCGCTACCCGTTCGACCGGCAGGTGCTGCAGGTGCGGCTCGAGAGCTTCATGTGGAATTCCTCGGATCTGCAGCTCGTCGTGAACGACGGCTCGTCGTCCGGGCAGCCAAGCAATGTGAGCGAATCGCTGAACATTCGCGGCTGGAACATGGTGTCGTTTGGCGTCGAGGTGAACAGCCACCTTTATCCCACCGGCGACAGCTACTCGCGATTCGTCTCGCACATGGTGGTGGACCGCGATCCGTGGTTCTGCATCTGGGCGGTGATCCTCCCTCTGGTCCTCGTCACGTTCTTTGCCCTCACCTGCTTTTTCTGGGATCAGGAGGTGCTTTCCGAGCGCATTGCCCTCGCCCTCTATGCAATGCTCACCGTCACCGCGCAGAGCCTCGTGGTCGCCGACGAACTGCCGAAGATTTCGTATTTCACGCGCGTCGACTACGCGTTTTTCCTCACCTACGCGGTGCTGCTCGCCGTGACGGTGGAGAGCCTCATCGCGAAGTCCGTGAACGAGCGCGACCGCCTGCTGGCGGACCGGATCGACGCAAACTCCGCCCGGGTCGTCGCCACCATCTACGTGGTCGGAATGGCCGTCATTTTCTTCGTTCTCTGAGCCCCCGTCGCACTTATCGCCGTGACGATTAACCGGGGAAAGGCGACACTTCCATTGGCTTGAACCCTCCTTCGAACAGCGATCTCCCGCGCGTGGAAGCCAACATCCGTCCCGGTTCGATCTGGCGGGCCGCGGTCCGGACCGCACTCCTCGCGGCGACCTATTTCTCCGCGGGATGGCTTGGGTTGCTGCTGGCGCCTCCGGATTTGAAGATCAGCCTCATCTGGCTGCCGACCGGCATCGCGACGGCGGCGCTTCTGCGGTGGGGCCTGCGCTACTGGCCGGGGGTGACCCTCGGCGCGCTCGTGCTGCTCAACCATTCGTTCCCGGTCACAGGAATACTCGGAATGTCGGTGGTCGTGGGGCAAACCCTCGCCCCGCTTGCGGCGGCGGCGCTCCTGCGACGGGCGGGATTCCACTGCGAGTTCGACCGCCGTCGCGACATCGTGCTCGTCGTGGCAGCCGGGCTGGCGGGCATGACGATCTCTGCCACCTGCGGCACTTTTTCGCTGCTGAAGGCCGGCCTCATGCAACCCGGTGACCTGGGGTCGAACTGGCTCACGTGGTGGCTCGGCGATGTGATGGGCGTGCTTGTCGCGGGGCCTATCCTGCTCTCGATCTCCAGGTCGAGCTGGCGGACGCTGGAGCGAAAGGGCGAATTTGCAACGTGGGGTCTCGTGGCCGCCGCCTCCATGGGAATCATCTTCTTTCTTCCCTCGACGCCGGGCGTGGCAAAGCTCCCGCTGGTCTTCATTCCCCTGTTGCTGACCGTGTGGTCCGCACTCCGGCTCGGGGAGGTCGCAACATCGCTTGCAGTGTTCGCAGTCGCAGTGGTGGCATCCGCCGGACTCGCTGCCGGCCGTGGACCATTCCTGCAGCCCGGAGTGCTGGAGGGTGTCTTCCTGCTGTGGACCTATACCGGAACGATGGCGGTGCTGAGCCTGATGATCACGGGCATCGAGATCAACCGCCGCGATGCCGAGCGCCAACTGGCGGCGACCAACGCGGAGCTGCGCGAGGCCATGGCCCGGGCGCAGGACGCAAATAACGCGAAGAGCGCCTTCCTGGCGAACGTCAGTCACGAAATCCGCACTCCGATGAACGGCATCCTCGGAATGACCGATCTCCTCCTCAACTCCGCTCTCACCCCGCACCAGCGCGAATGCGCGGAGGTCGTGCGATCGAGCGGCAGCACCTTGCTGCGGCTTCTCAACGACATCCTCGATCTCTCGAAGATCGACGCCGGAAAGGTGGATCTCGTCCGCGTTGATTTCGATCTCCATGCCATCGCCGGCGAGAGCATCCGCCTTGCATCGTCCGGCCTTGGCGAGCGCATCGACCTGCGCCTGGAAATCGATCCCGATGTTCCCCGCGTCGTGCGTGGTGATCCCGACCGGCTCCGGCAGGTTCTCGACAATCTCCTCGGAAACTCCGTGAAGTTCACCACGAACGGGCACGTAACGCTTCGGATCCATGCCACGGGATCACCGTGGAGGATGGCCTTCGAGATCGAGGACACCGGCGAAGGCATCCCGCCAGGGCGCATCGACGAGCTGTTTCAACCCTTCGTGCAGGCGGACAATTCGACCACCCGGCGTTTTGGAGGCACCGGCCTTGGGTTGGTAATTTCCCGCCGGCTCGTGGAACTCATGGGAGGAACGATCAACGTGGAGAGCGAACTCGGCAGGGGCTCGACCTTCCGGTTCACCGTCCAGTTCGCCGAGCCGGAGAACGCTCCGCCGTCCAATGATTCCTCCTACCGCATCGACCCTCTGCTCCCCGGCCGGCGATCCGCCCGGATTCTGCTCGTCGAGGACAACCCGGTAAACCAGAAGGTCGCCCTCCTGCAACTCGAGCGACTCGGATGCCACGCCGATGTCGCCGGCGACGGGCAACAGGCACTCGCGAAACTTGCCGAAAGGAAATACGACCTCGTGTTGATGGACTGCCAGATGCCGGTGATGGACGGCTACACGGCAACCCGGGCCATCCGGGCGGGACAAACACCTGGAGTGCCCACGGACATCCCAGTCGTCGCGCTCACGGCCAATGCGATGACCGCAGACCTCCAGCTGTGCAGGGAAGCCGGGATGAACGATTGGATCACCAAGCCCGTGAAGCTCGAGACGCTGGCCGGCATTCTCGAACGCTTTCTTCCGGATCCGAAATCCGCGACGTCCTGACGGTTCGGGACGGTTGCCGACTACTGCCCCGGGTCCCCGGGCTTCGCGTCGAGCGGCTTCTTTTCCTCCTTCTTCGGGAAGGTCAGCGATGCGACCACCGAGGCGACGAGCAGCGAGCCGACGACGATGAGCGATTGCGCGGTCGAAATGTGGAATGGCGTGCTCGACAGCAGCATCTTCGCGCCGATGAAAATGAGGATGGCCGACAATCCGTAATGCAGAAAACGGAAGAGCGGCAGAATGCCCGCGAGCGCAAAATAAAGAGCGCGAAGTCCGATGATGGCAAAGACGTTTGACGTGAAAACGATGAACGGGTCCGTCGTGACTGCGAGCACCGCGGGAATCGAGTCCACGGCGAATACAAGATCCGTCGTCTCAATCATGATCAGCACGAGGAACAGCGGCGTGGCCATGCGACGCCCGGCCTCGAGAACAAAGAACTTCTGCTCGCGGAACGTGGCCGTCACGGGAAGAACCCGCCGGAAGAATTTCAAAACCGGGTTCTTCTCGGGATCGATGTCGTCCTTGTCATCGCGCATCATCTTGATGCCGCCGTAAATCAGGACCGCCGCGAAGATGTAGATCACCCAGTGGAAGCGCTCGACGAGCGCGATGCCGGCAAAGATGAGGATGGCGCGCATCACCAGCGCTCCGAGGATTCCCCAGAAAAGCACGCGCGGCTGGTAGATCGGCTCCACGCGGAAATACCGGAAGACGAGCGCGAAGACGAAGACGTTGTCGATGCTCAGCGCAATTTCGACGAGATATCCGGTGAGAAACTCCAGTCCCGCCTGATGCCGCAGCGCCAGATCGTCATAACTTCCGACCCAGCCGAGATAAATGCCGAGGCAGAACAACAACGCGAGTCCGACGCGCAGAGCCGTCGCAGCAAGGGCCTCGCGAAGCGAAAGCACGTGCACGCTGCGTTGAAAGATCCCGAGATCCAGCGCGAGCAGGATGGCTACGATCCCCAGGAAAAACGCCCACCAATACCATTCCATAAATCAATCCCTCGCTGGGAGGCGGTCAGTTTGCATTCTCGCTGAGAATCTGTCCCAGCGCATTGAGGGCAATTTCCACGCTGTCGGACGTGGAGGACTCTCCCATCAGCCCGATGCGCCACACCCTGCCCTTGAGCGGACCAAGCCCGGCTCCGATCTCGATCCCGAAGTCGTTCAGCATTCGCGCACGCACGGCCGCCTCGTCGACGCCGTCCGGCACACGGACGGAGTTGAGCTGCCAGAGTTGATGACCCGGTTGCGAGGCCAGTTCGAGGCCAAGCTCCGCAAGCCCCTCCTTCAGTCGCAGATGATTCCGCTCATGCCGTGCGAAGCGGGCTTCCAGTCCCTCCTCGAGCACGAGCCGCAGCGCCTCATGGAGGGCATAGTTCATCGAGATCGGCGCCGTGTGGTGATACACGCGCTCAGCTCCCCAGTAGGACGCGAGGAGATTCACGTCGAGATACCAGCTCTGGACCTTCGTGCGGCGGGTGGTTGCAATCTCCAGCGCCCGCTCGCTCAGGGAAACCGGTGCAAGCCCGGGCGGGCAGCTCAGACACTTCTGCGTGCCGCTGTAGACCGCGTCCACGTCCCATTCGTCGATCTCGACCGGACAACCGCCCAGCGACGTCACCGTATCGACAAGCATCAACGCTCCCGCCTCGTGCGCAATGCGCGAAATCTCGGGAATCGGCGTGAGCGCTCCGGTGGAGGTTTCGGCATGAACGACTGCAACGAGCTTCGGCTTGCGACCATCGACCGCGGCGGCGATTTGCGCGGGCTCGATGATCCTGCCCCATTCCGACTCAACGCGGATCACCTTTGCCCCACAGCGCTCGGCGACATCCGCCATGCGACCGCCGAACACACCATTGATGCCGACCACGACCTCATCGCCGGGTTCGACGAGATTCGCGAAACAAAATTCCATGCCCGCGCTGCCTGTGCCGCTCACGGGAAAGGTCATCCGGTTCTCCGTTCGAAACACGGCGCGAAGCATCGCCTTGATCTCGTCCATCATTCCCACGAAAGCGGGATCGAGATGCCCGACGAGCGGCTTTGACATCGCCTCCAGCACGGATGGAGCGACCATGCTTGGACCGGGTCCCAGAAGGAGACGGGAAGGCGGTTGGAACGCTTCGTTCATCCCGCAAAAGCTCCCACCTCGGCTCCCGAATTGCAACGCCCCGCTTCGCCCCTCCGGGTGTTTACGCGGATTTTCCCGCACCGGCCGCGAGGCCCAGCAACGACACGCCGTAGAAGATCGAGTTGATTCCGTAAAGCAGTCCGATCACCCACGCGGCAGTGCCCGGGAATCCGGAAAGAATCATCCCGCCAAGAACCAGCGCAACGATGCCGTTGATTAGAACGAGAAACCACGCCTTGTTCGAGCGCATCGCGAAAGCCGACACGAGAAACGTGATGCCTTCCGCAAAGAAGAAGGCCGCCAGGACGACGGTGAGCGCGAGCACGCCCTGCGCGATATAGACCAGCATTGCGAGGCCGGCGACGACGCGGATGATCGCCAGGACGGTCGTTGCAACCCGGTGGCCCGTGGTTTCGCCAAACAGAACGCCACCGATGGAAAACACCCCGGTTGCGATAAGGACAATGCCGATCACCTGTTCGATCGCGACCGTCATCACATACGGAAACGCGATCGCGAAGAAACCGACGAGCAGGGAGAAGATGCCGAAGAACGAAAGCCAGCCGCGGCTCTTCGTCGGGAGGGTGGAAATAGGGGCGTCCGCCATGCCGGAAGGCTAGGCAGTGACATGCCCTCCCGTCAAAGCGAAGATCGCCATTCACGGAGAGGGACGCGTGTTTTGCGGCGTGCGCTCGAACTGCGCCGCGTCGTAACCGAGGGCCACCGCACGCGCGACAATCCGATTGTAGAGCGCATCGTCCATCGTCGGCATCCGGGAGAGAATCCAGAGATACTTTCGCGAAGGATGTCCGACGAGCGACCACTGGTAGTCCGTCTCGTCGAGCGCGAGAACCCAGTAATCACCGGTCGCAAAAGGAACGCCGAAGTTCACACGCAGTTTCGCATTGCGGGAACCGGGCACTGGCTTTGCCTTCGCGACCGCCTGCTCGGGGCTTCCGTCTTCCCGCACGCAGCGATTGACGACGCGGATCGAACCATCCGGCTGCGCGGTGTATTCGGCGGTTACGTTTCCTGCGCAGTGGCGTTGGAACGAATTGGGCACCCGCGCGATCTCATACCAACGCCCCTGATACCGATCGAGGTCCACGCCTGCGACCGTCGACAGGTCGGATCGCGACGCGCAGCCGGCAAGGCTGAAAATGACACCAAGGGCGATTGCGGTTTTCATGACATGCACGTATTGGATTCGCATGCGGCCAGCCGGATGGATCACAAAATTTGCAGGCGTCGCGCTCGGCGCGTTGGTTCTCGCGGGCTGTGGCAAACCATCGGAACGCGCGGATCTCACGTTCATCAACGGCGCGGAACCCGAAAGCCTGGATCCGGCGATCATCACGGGCCAGCCCGAGGGCCGCATCGCCCGCGCGATCTTCCAGGGGCTCACGTTGATCGACAAAAGCGGCAAGCCCCAGCCCGGCGTCGCCGAATCCTGGGATATTTCCGAGGACGGCAAAACCTACACCTTCCACCTGCGTCCCGACGCGAAGTGGAGCGACGGCAAGCCGGTCACTGCGCATGATTTCGTCCGCTCGTGGGAGCGCACCCTTACCCCGGCCACGGGCTCGTCCTACAACTACCAGCTCTACTACATCCGGAACGCCCAGCCATTCGCCGAGGGAAAGCTCAACGACTTCAGCAAGGTCGGCGTGCGTGCGCTCGACGATCGCACACTCGAGGTCGAACTGGAGAATCCCACGCCATTCTTCGTGGATCTCTGCGCCTTCCCGACGCTGTTTCCCGTCCGCGTCGATTTGATCGAGCGCGTCGGCGACGACTGGATCAAGCCGAAGCACATCATCACGAACGGTCCGTTCCTTCTCGAGGCGTGGCGGATCAACGACCGCATCAAGCTCCGGAAGAACCCCCACTACTGGAACAGGGACAACGTCGCTCTCGAAACGATCGACATCTTCCCGATCGCCAAGGCGAACGTCGCCTTCAATTTCTACGCAAGTGGCGGCGCAGACCTTGTGATGGACAAGGGCCTCGCCCCACCCGCGCTGCTGGACGAGCTCAAGAAGCGCGACGATTTTCATGCCGCGCCGTTCCTCGGATCGTATTTCCTGCGGTTCAAGTGCGTGGACGGGCCGTTCGCCGATCCGCGCGTGCGCAAGGCGTTCTCCCTCGCCGTGGACAAGCAGCGCATCGTCGACAAGGTCACCCGCGCCGGCGAAACCCCGGCGGGCTCCCTCGTGCCACCCGGTCTGGAAGGCTACGATCCGCCGGAGGGACCGGCATTTGACCCCGAGAAGGCGAAGGCGCTTCTCGCCGAGGCCGGCTATCCCGATGGCAAAGGCTTCCCCCTCACGCGCTACCTCTACAGCGAAGGCGAACTCAACGAAGCCATCGCCGTGGAACTCCAGAGCATGTGGCAGCAGACGCTCGGCGTGAAGGTCTCGCTGGCCCGGCAGGAATGGAAGGTTTACCTCAACTCCATCGACAGCCTCGACTACGACATCGCCCGGTCGAGCTGGGTGGGCGACTATCCCGACCCCAACACGTTTCTCGACATGTTCGTCACCGGCGGCGGCAACAATCGCACCGGCTGGAGCGATCCCGAATACGACCGTCTCATTTCCGACGCGACCCGCGAGGCCGATCCTTCCAAGCGCGCAAAGATTCTCCAGCGCGCGGAGGAGATCCTCGTTCCCGAGCAGGCGGTGATCTGCCCGATTTACTTCTACGTCGGCATCCAGCTCTACGACCCGCATCGGGTGAAAGGCGTCGAGCCAAACCTCCTCGACGACCATCCGCTGGAAGCCATCTCGGTCGTCAAGTCCGAGTGACCGAACGATTCACCGCGACCGGCGTCCGCGCACATCGTCCCATTCACACATCGCCGTCTGCACCGCGCCGTGCAGCGGCCGGGAGCCGCTTCCTCCAAGCGCCGCATCCACCGCCTCCAGCCGGCGGATGAGATCGATCACATCCCGACGGGCCCACGGTCCGCCGGCCGCCGCACAAAAATGCGTCCGACACCCAAACGGCCGGTCACTATAAATCAGGCATCGTCCGGTTTCCGGACTCAGCATGGGGCAGGAACCATCCGCGGACTCCGGCAACACCTTGCGTCCGGTCGCGCGAAACGCCCGCGCAGCCAGCAGCGCTTCGCCCTTCGTCAAATACGGCGTCAGGCCCGTCACACGGAAATGGCAGCATTCCGTTCGCAGCGTGCAGTGCCGTTCGACTGGCCGACCGGCAAGTTCCGCATACACCGCCCGCACCTCGTTCAGGCTCTCCGCAAGATCCGGCGTCCGACGATCCCGTTTCATCCGGAAACTCCCGCCATTGCATGACCTGCGATCCAGCCCGTCGTCCATGCGGCCTGGAAATTGAAACCGCCGGTGATTCCGTCGATGTCGAGAACCTCGCCCGCGAAATGAAGGCCCGGGCACAAGCGACTTTCCATGGTCTTGAAATCGACCTCCTGCAATCGCACGCCCCCGCAGGTCACGAACTCGTCCTTGTTCAGCGTCTTCCCATGCACGGGAAGCTCCATGCGCGTCAGCGCATCGGCAAGCGCCAGAGCCGAGGCCCGCGTCAGGGTCGTCCAGCGCACGTCCGGGCCGATTCCCGCACCGCGCGCAAACTCCGCCCACAACCGCGCCGGCACGGGAGCAATGGGATGATTCACCACCGCCTTGTTCGGATCGGTTCCCCTCCGCGACTGAAACTCCGCAAGCAGTCGGTCCGCGGTCCAATCGGGCAGCCAGTTCATCCGCAACGGAAAATGGTAGTCCATTCCATGCAACTCCCGGGCGCCCCAGGCGCTCAGACGCAGGATCGCCGGCCCGCTCAGTCCCCAATGCGTCAGCAGCACGGGCCCGCGCTCGCGCAGTTTCGTTTCCGGAACGGACACCGCCACGTCCGGCATCGCAATGCCGGCCAGATCGCGCAACCAGTCCGCGTTGACGTGAAACGCAAACAACGACGGCACCGGCGTCTCGATTGTGTGCCCAAGCGCCTCGATCCATTTGCCGAGCGCCGCGCTGCGACAGCCGCCGATGGCGACGCAAAGCCTGGCGCACTCGAGATGGGAGCCATCGCTCAAGGTCAGATCCAATCCGTCCGGACGTGATTCCGCGGACCGCACCCCCGCACCCGTGCGGAGTGCCACACCGGCCTCCCGGGCCGCATTTCGCAGACAATCGACGATGGTGGCCGACGAGTTTGTGACCGGAAACATCCGTCCGTCAGACTCAGCGTGCAGCCGGACGCCGCGCCGCGCAAACCATTCGACGGTCTCGCGCGGGCCGAATCGCGTGAGCGGTCCAATCAACGCCCGCCCACCGCGCGGATACTTCGTCGAGAGTTCGCGCGGGTTCTGACACGCATTCGTCACGTTGCACCGACCGCCGCCGGAGATCCGGACCTTCGTCAGGAATTGCGGCCCCTGCTCGAGCAGAACGACTTCGCGATTCTTCGCCGCGGACGCACAGGTGATTGCCGCGAAAAAACCGGCCGCGCCGCCTCCGACGACGACCACACGGGAAGGGTCAGACATCGACCAAAACGATCAGCCCTGCCCCGACGCCTGCGAATCCCGCGCGGGAAGTTCCGGCCCCGCAGCGGGAGCGGACGTCCCCGGCAGCACCTTGCGCATGAACTTCGTGAGCCCGCTCTCTGCAGCCTCCTGCTCCGCGCGCGCCTGCCGCATTGCCTGTTCCCACGCCGCGGCAAATCCCGGAGCCTGTTCGCGCATCCGCGCCACCGCCGCCTCGTAAAGCTGGAGTTGCCGGGCTTCCGCGCGCCCCGGCTTTTGCTGCGCGGCGGCGAGATTCACGCGCAGGTTCTCGTTCTGCGTTTTCAACTCGGCGAGTTCCTTCTCGAGCCGCTCGCTGCCCGCGGCGGTGATCTTCAGATGCGTGTTGATGTGCTGTTGCAGCTCCGCATTTTCCGCCTTGAGGCGCTCGATTTCCTTTTTGAAATTCGCCCGCGCGGTCCACGCCCCCTTCCACACAAACGCGACAACAAGCAGTCCCAGGGCGAGCCCCCAGGTGAACGGATGCGCAACGACCGGCCAGAGTTGGTCCATGTGCCAACGCTAGGGCGACTCTGTCGCAGGGCAAATCCAAATCCGCGCGGCTTCCTTGCGGGCGTTGATTCCGCATGTGTATTGTTCGCCAATGCGGCGCCTCCTTCTTCCCGGACTTCTCGCATTTGCCGGCGCTGCATGGGCCGCGGCAATACCCGAGGCCTGGACGAAGGCTTCGCAGGAGTTCGAGCGCTACATCGAAATGCGCGCACGAACCCTTCCGGAAAGCGAACTCGCCATCCGCGCCAACGGCGGGATCACCGCGACCGACGCCCAACCAAAGACTCATGCCGGAATCGAGTTTTACAACGAAGGCTCGACAGTCCTGAGCATGGTGTTTCGCCCTCCAGGAGTGAGCTTGTTCGGCAGCGGCAGATCGAGATTGTTTGTTCCCGGCATCTATGCGGCATGCATGGATTTTACGACGTTCCGCGGATACCAGCACCTTCTCCCAATTGTATGGTTCGAGGTCGGAGACTCGCCGGGTTCCGACGGCAACAGGCTCCAGGTAAAAACGGTTCCTCCACCGAAATCCGGGGAAGGTGCATGGCCCAATGAGCGCCTGCTGCTCTTCAAGGATTTCCAGATGTTTCGGGGCGCCCATCGTGACGTGATCGACTCCGAGAACCAGATCGCCAGGCCCGGGATCGTCCTGAAGGTCGACAGCCGGGGAACGATCCATCTCGAGGCTCCGGACGAGATCGACATCGAGGCTCTGCAATGGCGCCTCTACCACGACGGCATTCTGGTGGAAAACGGCCCTGTCGGCTCAGGCCGGGAATTCCCTCCCGCCCACGGGCCGGGCGCATATCTTGCCATCGCCGGCATCGAGACCCCGGGCGGATTCTTCCCCGTCAGCAACTATCTGCACTTCCCTCTGTTTCCCGCCAGAAAGGGATTGGAGGTCATTCCCGCGGGATTCTCCTACGAGACGCCTCCCCGTTTCCTCGATAACGTGCCACGGAAGGAGCTGGAATACGCCCCCGATGCCGACGATGACGGCGACGGTCTGTCGAATGCCGAGGAGGCGGGGCCTCCCTCACCGGCGCTTGCGCCCAGAACCCCCGACGAACAGCGACTCACCCGCCTTTGGCAGGCCTGGCGTTACGAGCTTCGCGATTTGCAAAACTCGCCGGAAAAATATCCCTGGTTTCTTGCTCCCGAGTTCTGACGCAACGGGAACATTTAAATTCCGGCTTCCTGTGGCGGGGCGATCACCGTCGCGAGTGTCGCAACGGTCAAATGGATCCCGCTACGACTCGGGGGTGTAGTCGATCTTCAACCGTTTGGCGTTCTCGGTCTTCCACTCGACGTTGAGCTCTTCGACGGTCTTGCCGGTGCGTTGCTTCCAGAAATCCTCGGAGTATCTGCCCTCGCGCGCCACCTCGTTGAGCTTGCGGATAAGGTCCTTGTCGTGCTTTGCGACGACCCAGTTCAGGAAGTTGCCGGTCACACGATAGCTCGAGTCGTAGTTCGCCTTGGCAAAGTTCTGCGCCGTGATTTCCGCGCCCTTGCTCTGCGGTTCGTAGAGAAACCAGCGGATGTAGTCCGGGATTCCTTCCGTGACCCAGCCGGGGGTCGGCTTCGCCTCGCGGTTTCCGCGCCGGGCGCGCCAGTAGTCCTGCACGACGTGGACGAGTTCATGAACAACGGCGCCCTTCGCCTCGTTCTGAAGCTGGCCGCGGAAGAACGGAATGCTCAGCGCGACGCGCCCGCCCGCCGCATAGGCCGGCGTGCCGCCCATGTCGTCGCGAAACTCGAACAGCACCGCGTCCTTCTCCTTGAATCCGGGGCTCGGAAGCATTTTCGCGATCTTCGGATACCACTCGAACACCACTGGCATCAGCTCCTTCTCGGTCCAGGGCAGGAGGTCGGGCGCAAGCGTCCCGTCGATCGTGAACGTATATTTGCCATCCGGCGATTTGACCTCCTTGAGGATCTTCTCCGGCGCCTTGGCCTCCACGAGCTTCGGTCCGTTGACATCGACCACGTCGATCTCGCTGAAAAACGTGTTGCCGAAGGGATCGTCCGGCGTGCCCTTCGCAATATCGAACAGCAGGTATCGGAACTTTCCGATTCCCAGCGCGCTCGAGGACACAATGGAAACACCATATTGCCCTCCGGGCTCGCCGGAATGCGGACGCGTATCAACCTCCGCGATGGGTTTCCAGCCGACCGTCGTCGGATCCACATCCGCCGCCGGCTTCGGGTCGAAATTCCCGGCGGAACCGTCCGCTCCGTAAAGCTTGTATGCCTGCGGTCCGCGTCCGTCGGAATGCCACGAATACGTGCCCACGCGGCCGACGGAAATCACCTTTCCGAGGTCCACGAGCAAACGTCCGCCTTCGCTTCCCGCCAGAAAGAAATTCTCTCCCGGCTGGTCCGAACCGGTCGGCAGCTTTCCGTCCGTGAGCACGGTGATGGCGGCTCCGTTGCCATCACGCTCTCCAGTAATCAGCGTGAGTTCCGCCTCGGAGGCCGCGTCGTTCACCGCGGGAGGCGGCACTTTTTCAAAACGAAATCCTTTGTCATTCTCGTTGCGATCCGTCCAGACCCTCGTCTGCGCGACGGCGGACGATGCGACCACACAACCCAAGGCGGCGACCTGAAAAAGAGGGAACCTCATGCGGCGCAAAATCTCTCCGCTCACGGTCCGGCGCAAGCTCGATCAAACCGTTTTCGTGTCCTAAACCCGGGGGTGCGGCTGAAACCGCCGAACCAGAGTGAGAACAGCCATGCCAGCCACCGCCGGCGGCGGCGTCCAGCGCAACGTCGGGGATCAGGTGGGCTCGCCCTGCGCAAGAAATTCCTCTTCGTGCCGACGCAATCGACCGTCCACGACGAACGGTCCGAACGGCAGGAGGGCCGCAATGAAAAACAGTGCCGCCCGGGCGATCGTCCATCCCGCGACCAGCATCGTCAGCAACAGGGCGCCACAGAACGCGACGAAGAGGACGCCGTGCGCCCAGCCCACGATTTTCACCGCCAGCGGCATGTCCGCCAGGTATTTCAGCGGCATTGCAATGCCGACCAGCAGGAGAAACGAGACTCCCTCGATCCATGCGAGTGTGCGGAGCAGCGGAAACGGATTCTTCACGTGCGCACGCTACACGATGCGGCGCCGGCCGAGGAAGGCGCGATCACCACACACCAAGCTCCCTCAGGCAGGCGCGGCCAATTTCCAGGCGGACCTTGGGATCGATTCCCTCCGGCATGTCCATGTTCAATGCGAATGGATACGCCTCGCCATCGCGCTCCACCCAGCCAACCCACCAGCCGATCTGCGGCTCCGCGTCCATGCACCATCCGGTCTTCGCATGGAGGGTTGCGTCCGGCGTTTTCTCGAGGGTCGTGATCGCGGCAACCGCGGCGACATTCTCCGGATCCACGGGCAGATCCCCCGCGGCGAGTCTGGCGAGAAATCGCACCTGCTCGATCGCGGAGATTTCCAGCGGACCGACGAGCCAGAATTGGTCGACCTTGTCCCCCGTCTCGCAGTTTCCGTAGTCGAGCTTCACCAGCCACTCGCGCATGCGCGGCAATCCCACGCGCCTCGCGAGTTCCTTGTAGATGGGCACTGCGGAAATCGGCAGGGCCTCGCGCAACCCCATGTCCTTCTCCCATTCGGGAAGCATTTGCGGCTTTCCCCCGTAGGGCAGCACCTCGTCCACGCTCTTCACCGCACTCGTCTCGAGTCCGATGAGCGTGTTGGGAATCTTGAACGTCGAGGCGGGAATGAACCGCTTTGCCGCCCGCGCCGCATCGTGCCCGACAAGGGCGCCGGTTTTCGGATCGAGCATGACAAAGGTGCCGCTTGCCCCGGCTTTCTCGAAAATCGCAGCGAGTGCCGGAATCTCCCGCATCTCCGCCGCACGCCCCGCAACTGTCGCGAGCAAAATTGCCGCTAAAAAGCACCACTTCATTCCGCACCCTTTCGTCGGGCGATCCATTCGTCAACCCGCACCTCCAGCACGTCCAGCGGCACTCCTCCGGCGCCCAGCACGACATCATGGAACGCGCGAATGTCGAAGTCGTCCCCCAACGCCTCCTCCGCACGCCGCCGCAACTCCTGAATTTTCAGTTCGCCCATCTTGTAGGCGAGCGCCTGCCCGGGCCAGACGATGTATCGGTCGACCTCGACCTTGATGTCGTGGTCGCTCATGGCGGTGTTTTCCCGCATGAAATCGATCGCCTGCTGCCGGGTCCATCCGAGCGCGTGCATTCCCGTGTCCACAACGAGCCGGCACGCGCGCCAGATTTCGAACGTGAGCCGTCCATAGTCGGAATACGGATCCGTGTAGAAACCCATCTCCTTCCCGAGGCTCTCCGCATAAAGCCCCCAACCCTCACCAAACGCCGTGTATCCCCGCTCCCGCAGGAGATCCGGCTTGTCGTCGACCTCCTTCGCCAGCGCGATCTGGAGATGATGACCGGGCACCGCCTCGTGCAGCGTGAGCGCCTCCATCTGCCATTTCGGCCGCTTGTCGAGATGGGACGTGTTCGCCATGAAATAGCCGGCGCGTCCGGCCTCCATCGACCCGCTGTAATAATACGCCGTCGGTGACGCCGGAGCCTGGAAATCCGGGATCGCACGCACGCCATACGGCAGCTCCGGCAGCCGGCTGAAGAGCCGGGGAAGCTCCGCGTCCGCGCGCTTGGCGATATCGCGGTAGCCGGCCAGCAACTCCTCCGGCGTCTTCGCAAAGAATTTCGGATCCTCGAGCAGGAACTCCTCGAACGCCTTGCGATCGCCCTCGAACCCGGCCCGCGCAATCACCGCCTCCATCTCGCGGCCGATGCGTTCCACCTCGCGCAGCCCGATCCGGTGAATTTCCTCCGGCGTGTAGCTGGTCGTCGTCGAGGCCTTCGCCGAAAAGGCATACCAGGCCTCGCCGTCCGGCAGCTCCGCCATCGAAATCGTCTCCCGCGCTCCGGGCAGATACGTCTCCGTCACGAACGCGCGAAACTTCCGCAGCGCCGGCAGCACCGACTCCTTCAAGACGGCGACGCCCTTTTCCCGATACGCCTCGCGCTCCGCTTCCGACAGCAGCGGTGCGTCCTTCCGGAAGGGCGCGAGGATGGGATTTTCGATGGATTCGTCGGTGAGCAACGCGTCGATCTGGTCCGGCACCGTCACCAGCGTCACCCGCGGCGGCGTCACTCCGAGTTCGAGCCCGCGCTTGAGCAGGGCGATATGCTGGTCCACGACATCCGGATAGGTCTTCAGTCGGGTAAGGGCCGCATCGAAATCCTCCGCGCGCTCCGCCGGAACCACCTCCATCAGCCTCGTGAGACCGGAATGCACACCTCCGAGCTGTGTCAGGACGAGAACCTCGTCCGGGAACCGCTGCCCCTCCACACTCTGCCGGTAGTCGCGCAGCAGCAGGTCGTAGTCGAGCTTCCAGCGATCGCTCAGCGCGTCCCGATCCATCGCCTCCAGCTCCGCGAGAAATTCCCGCGTCTTTGCCTTGCGGGCCTCGATCGCCTCGAACGAGCGATCCGTCCAGCGATCCAGCCCCTCCCGTTTTCCGAGGTATGCGCAGCGCTCCGGAAACTGCTCGAGATTCCACGACCAGATTCGATCGACGAGTCCGAGAAACTTCTCGTCCTCCGTTTCCGACCGGCCATTCGCGACCACCGCCACCACGCAACACACCCATGCCAGCCAGATCTTCCGCTTCATGCCCCGGAACGTTGCGTCGGGTGAAGTTCCTCTGCAAGCATCTGCGCTCCCGCTTGCTGGAAGCTGTCCGTGGTGCTTCAATCGCCACACCATGAAACTTCTCCTCGCCGCGCTCACCGCCGCACTGCTGGTTACAGGCTCCGCCTCCGCGGCGGAAGAGTCCGATCCCCACGCTCCGCTCAAGGCCCTCGTGGGTCGGATCAACGAGAAGCTTTCCACCGGTCCGAAGACCGCGGAGGACCTGGCCCCGGAGCTCGAGGAATTCGACAAACTCGTGGCCGGTTTTGGCGAGGATGAAAAGGAAGCCGCCGCGCAAGCGACGCTCATGCAGGGAATGCTCTACATCCAGGTGCTCGGCGACAACGCAAAGGGCACCGAGATCATCGAGAGCCTCAAGGCGAAATACCCGGGCACCAAGGAAGCGGAGGCCGCGGACCAGATTCTCGCCTCGCTTAAACAGGAGGCCGAAGCCGCCAAGGTCCGCGCCAGCCTCGTGGACGGAGCGGCATTTCCAGCCTTTGAAGGCACAACCCTTGCCGGAAAACCGATTTCCCTGGCCGACTACAAGGGGAAGGTCGTTCTCGTCGACTTCTGGGCGACGTGGTGCGGCCCCTGCGTCGCCGAACTCCCCAATCTTCTCTCCACCTACGACGCCTATCATGACAAGGGCTTCGAGATCGTTGGCATCAGCCTCGATCGACAGAAGGAGGACCTCGAAAAATTCGTGGCCGAGAAAAAGGTGACGTGGCCGCAGGTGTTCGAGCAAGGCGCGGAACTCGCCCAAAAATACGGCGTGCGCGCAATCCCCACGACCTATCTGCTCGACCGCGAAGGCAACATCCTCGCGTCCGGGCTTCGAGGCAACGCTCTCGAAGAGACCGTCCGCAAGGCGGTCGGCGAAGATTGATCGCTGCCATCCCGCCCATGCGACTGCGGTGCGTCCTGCTCCTTGCGCTCGCATCCAGCGCGCTGGCCGCGCCCGGCACGTTCCGGAATCCCGTCAATCCCCATGCCGATCCGTGGGTCGGTCATCACGACGGACGCTACTGGCTGGCCACGACTCGCGGAGACCGCATCGAGCTCTGGAGTGCACGCTCCGCGAAGGATCTCGCAAATGCCCGACCCGTCACCGTGTGGCAGAAAGGCAAGGGTGTCTGGGCCCCGGAATTCCACCGTTTCGAGACGCCCAAGGGGCCGCGCTGGTTCTGCTACTTCACGATGACCGACGGAAGGGATGTCGACCATCGAATGTATGTCATCGAGAGCAGGACCTCCCGGATCGACGGCCCCTACGGCGAACCGAAACTCATCAACACCGATCCGGAGAACAAGTTCTACGCGATTGACGGCACGGTATTCGTTCACCCGAACGGGAAGGCCTATTTCCTGTGGGCCGGCCATCCCGGACACGTGCTTTACATTTCGGAAATGGAGAACCCCTGGACGCTGAAAGGTCCCCGCCAGCGAATCGACGCATCGGGATTCGGCTGCCCGGACATCCGCGAGGGACCATTCATCATCCAGCGCGGCGACCGCATCTTCCTGACCTATTCCGCCTGTCACACCGAGCGCCCGGACTACAAGGTCGGTGCTCTCTGGACCACGCTCGACAAGGATCCCATGGACCCGAAGTCCTGGGTCCAGATCGAACAGCCGATCCTCGCCCGCGCCGATGAAAACGGCGTCTACGGCCCCGGCCACCACAGCTTCTTCAAGTCGCCGGACGGCAGGGAGGACTGGATCGCCTATCACGCAAAGACCACCGACCAGCTCACAACAAATCACCGAACCACGCGGCTCCAAAAACTGGAGTGGGATGAGCAGGGCATGCCGATTCCCATTGTCCCGCTGTCGCTCGACGAAAAAATTCCGCTGCCATCCGGCGACCCTGCGACGCGATAATCCCCGCTTCTACGACCGGAAACCCGCGCGCTTCCGTCGGAGAACCTTCCGTCTGCACATGCCCGTCACAAACATCGCCGCATACAAGTTTGCCCGTCTCACCGATCTGAAGCCGCTTCGCGAGCGCCTGCTGTCGCGATGCCGTGGATGGGGCCTCAAGGGCACGATCCTGCTCAGCACCGAGGGCATCAATCTCTTCGTCGCCGGAGACCGGGCAAACATCGACGCGCTGCTTGCGGAACTGCGCGCGATCCCGGGCCTCGCGGACCTCGAAGCGAAATTCAGCGAGAGCGACCACCAGCCGTTCACGCGAATGCTTGTCCGCATCAAGCGTGAGATCATCGCATTCGGCGTGGAAGGTATCGATCCCGCAACCCACACCTCGCCGAAGCTGCCGCCGCGCACCTTGAAGCAGTGGCTCGACGAAGGCCGTCCGATCACGCTGCTCGACACGCGCAACGACTACGAGGTGAAGCTCGGAACCTTCCGCGGTGCGCAAACGCTCCCGATCGATCACTTCCGCGAGTTTCCCGAAGCGGTGAAAAAGCTGCCGGAATCCATGAAGGACGCGCCGGTCGTCATGTTCTGCACCGGCGGCATTCGCTGCGAGAAGGCGGGACCCTTCATGGAACGGGAGGGCTTCCGGCAGATCTTCCAACTCGAAGGCGGCATTCTGAAATACTTCGAGGAATGCGGCGGTGCGCACTACGACGGTGAGTGCTTCGTTTTCGACCAGCGGGTCGGCGTCGATCCCGCATTGCACGAAACCGGCACCGTCCAATGCTTCGTCTGCCAGTCCCCACTCACGCCGGCCGAGCAGGCGGATTCACGCTACGAGCCCAACGAGTCGTGCCCGCATTGCTTCGACCGCGGAGCCCGAAAGATGGCGGAAATCCAGGAACGCAGACATGCCGCGATCCGGGAGGCAACGCATCCCCTCCCCGGCAGCACGCCGCAGGACAACTTTCGGCCGATCCGCATTTCGGGCGAACACGCGGGTTGGACGATCGCCGATGTCCTTTGCTCGATCTTCGCGCACATTCCCCGCGAGGAGTGGCTCTCCCGCATCGAGACGGGCGCGGTCGTGGACGATCTACACCGCACCTTCGCGCCCGATCGCACCGTGCGCGAGGGTGAGCAGTTTTTCACGGTCGAGCGAATGGCCGTGGAACCCGATGTCGATGCCGGCATCCGCATCCTTCACGAGGACAGGGCGATTGTCGTTCTTTCCAAGCCCGCTCCGCTGCCCGTCCACGCCGGCGGCCGCTTTCGCCGCAACACGCTTCAAGGAATCCTCGACACGGTCTACGCGCCGGAACACATCCGCCCCGCGCATCGCCTCGATGCGAACACCACAGGGGTCCTCGTCTGCGCGCGAACCCGTCATTTCGCGCGATTGCTGCAGCCGCAGTTCGAGGCGGGAACCGTGGAAAAGACCTATCTCGTCCGCGTCTCAGGACATCCGCACGATGACGAGTTCGTGTGCGAGGCGCCAATCGCACGGGATCCGTCCGAAGCGGGAATCCGCGTCATTGACCCGGCAAACGGCCTTCCCTCCCGCACGGAGTTCCGGGTTCTCGAACGCCGGCCCGACGACACGGCGTTGCTGGAGGCGCACCCAGTCACCGGGCGCACGAACCAGATCCGAGCCCACCTTTGGCATCTCGGATTTCCGGTGGTTGGGGATCCCGCCTACCTGCCCGGAGGCGCAATCGGAACCGTCCAGACGCTCGCACCCGGCGCCCCGCCGCTCTGCCTGCATGCATGGCGGATCGCATTCGTTCATCCTCTCGACGGCAAGCAAGCCGCCTTCTCCGCTCCGCCTCCGGACTGGGCTCACTGAAGCTTCACCGCGCGTCCCGATTCCGCCGAACGCCGCGCGGCGTCGAGGATCTCCACAACGGTGACGTTGATCGGCAGCGACGACGGACTGTCCGCCGGATCGACTTCGCCGCGAACCACCGCCGCGAGATAGGCGAAGCAATCATCGAAGGGAGACTCCCGCTCCTTGTCCGTCGAAGTGCTTTTTCCATCGACGCGAACACGCAGTGTCTTCGCGTCGTCGGCAAAGACCGCTCCCTTCCTCCCGTAGATCTCGAGATCCTTCCGGCTGTATGGCCAGTTCCACGAGGCCTGGATGACGCCCTGCGCGGTCGGATACTCGAGCACGATCGTGGCCTCGTCATCGACGTTCGCGTAGGCGGGATCGGTCTTCAGCTTCTGCGTGACGGCGACCACCGACGTCGGGCGTTCTCCGTTCATCAGCCACGTCATGAGATTTGCGCCATAGCAGCCGAAATCGATCAACGCCCCGCCACCCTGCGCCTCCGATCCCAGCAGCCAGCCCAGAAACTCCGGCCCGCACCCGATCTCCTTCGGCCCCTCGTGCCCGTCATGGGCGACCATTTTGCGGATCGTTCCGATCCGTCCATCGGCCACGATTTTCTTCGCCTCGTCCACGGTGGGATACCAGGTGGTCTCGTAGTTGGTGAGCACCTGGATGCCGTGCTCGCCGGCGAGTTTCTCAATCTCCTTCGCATCGGAAACACTCACCGCAAGCGGCTTCTCGACCATCACATGAATTCCCCGCGGCGCGCAGGCCCGCACCACGTTCACATGCTCGTCGATGCTTCCGAACGCGACGACCGCATCGGGCTTCGTCGCATCGAGCATGGCCTCGAGGTCGGGATACACCAGCGCTTCATCCAATCCGAAGCGTTTGCAATGCGCCTTCGCCAGTGTCGCGTCCGACTCGGCAATCCCGACCAGCTCGATGTCGCCCTTGGCCTCCCGTCCGAGAATCCACCCGACGTGACCGTGTTTCAGCCCCGCGACCGCCAGTCGCACCGGCTCCGCGGCGGAAAGACAGGACATCATTGCGAGGAAAAAGAGAGTGCTGGCGAATCGCATCCGCAAACGGTGCGCGATCGCCCCGGGAAGTTCAACGCTCCCCCGGCGAATTCGCATCGCGCCGGCTGCCTCCTCAGCGATACCATCCCCGGATGAAATTGCAGCAGGATCAGGTCTGGCAGGTTGGCGATACGTTCCTGCGCATTGTCCGGCTCGAGCGGCTTCGCGTCGCCTACAAGGAATTCACCGATCTGCGCACGCGCGACGGGCGTCATCACGAAGTGAGCAAGAAGGAATTCTGCCGTGCAATCAAGGGCGCCCGGCTTCTCTCCCGCGAGGAAATTCCCGACCGCTGGAGCACGCTCACCGACTCCTAATTCGTGCCCGGCGACTCCGGCCGGTCTTCGGCAGCCGGCTCCTCGACAGCCGCCGGCTCAGGCTCAGCAGGCTCAGCAGGCTCAGCAGGCTCAGCAGGCTCAGCAGGCTCAGC
>CALGTD010000077.1 GCA_937901895.1 uncultured Spartobacteria bacterium
GGTGAATACAGCGCCGGTTGCCCGGATCGCGTCGATGTGCGCGCGCTCGGCGGAATCGTTGCCGCCCGTGATGACAACGGGCAGCGAAATTCCAGCAATCACCTCCGCCCAGCGTTCCGGCAGCCAGTATTTTTCAGCGCGGGCGGTTCCCGGATGAACGATGACAAACGGCGTCGAAACTCCCGCTGTCGAAAGCACCCTGGCAGCGGTGACGTCGGCCTCCGGGGGGATCGTGATGCGGCTCGGGACATCCTCAACCTCGATGTCCAACGCCCGAAGGAGGTCCGTATGATGATCGGCGGTGTGACGGTTGCGCACTGACGAGTCGACGAACGCGTTGTAGCAGAGGCGTCGCAGCGGCTTCTTCGAAAAGCGCTGCCACGTGATGCGTCGATCCGCGCGGGAGAGTGCGGTGGCAAAAGCGGAGCGGTCGTTTCCGGTGACATCGAGAACGACGTCCCACCCGCCGGCGGCGATGGATTTCCAGAATGCGACGCGACCGCGCTCGAAAAGGATCCGCGAGTCCGCATCGATCAGATCGGCGAGGGATCGCGCGGAGGCGTCCAGCGCCACCGTGACGCTGGCGTGCGGCAGCCGCTCGCGAATGGCGGCGATCAATGGGGTGGTCAATACGACGTCGCCGAGGCGCTTGAGCTGGAGGATGAGGATGCGCATCGGATCAACCGGTGATTTCGATCGCGCGGGCGTAGGCGTCGAGGAGCCGTTCGCGGAAGCGATCCCAGGTGAAATGGTTGACGACGCGCTCCCTGCCCGCCGCGCCCATGCGTGCGGCGAGGTCGCGATCCCGGTGGAGGCGTTCGAGCGCGGCGGCGATCGCGTCGGGATCGTTCGGAGGAATGACGATGCCATTCACACCATCGATGACAATGTCCCCGGATTCGCGCGTGGCGATCTGGGGAAGACCGCAGGCGGCCGCCTCGTAGGTGGCCTTGGCGCTCCCTTCGCATTCCGACGGGAACACGTGAACGACCGCGCGACGGAGTTCCGCGGCCACATCGTCCACGAAGCCCCGCACGACCACGTTGGCGGGGGCGTCCGCGAGGGCGGATTCGATCTGCCGCGACGGCGAGCCGACAAGGACGAGTTCCGCATCCGGCAGCGCGAGCCGTTTCCATGCGGTGAGCAGATGATGAACGCCTTTGCGTTCAATGAGGGATCCCACGAAGACGGCGCGAAAGATCTCCGGGGGTCTTTCGGCGGGAGTGAACCGGTTCACGTCGACGCCCCGGGATGTGGAAAACAACTTTTCCTCCGGCACGCCGGCGATGAGGAAGGTCTCTTTCGCCTTTTCGGACAGCACGAGAATGAGCGATGCGCGCGCGTATTCCTCCATCACCTGCTGGCGGGTGACGAGCATGCGGTTGAGAATGCTGCGGGGAAACGGGGCGGCGTCCCGCTGGATCTCACTCCATGTCTTGTCCTTCTTCACCTTGCCCTTGTTCCGGTGCCAGGTGGGAATCTCGAGCACGGACGGAATGCCGTGATGGTTCGCAACCCGCAGGGATTCGACGCAATCACCGGACCATGTGTGAAGAAGGTCGTAGCGGCCGGTGCGAAGTCGTGCGGCGGCGCGCGCGTCGAGGGCGTGGCGTTTCGCGCCCATGTAGTAGTCACGTTTCAGAAACGAGAGCAGCTTCACCGGGTGAAGGGCGAGGGTCTCGATCTTTTCGCGCGGGATGTCGGACTGGCGGTTCGAATAGGCGATGGTGCGGCCGAGGAATCCGCCGCGGTGGGAAGCGATCAGGGATTCGTGCGCGACCTGGTCCAGCCCGGACCCGCCGATGCCTGCGGCAATCGAGTAGAGCAGCGAGCGGGGATGTCGGCGGTGGGTGGTCACGAAACGCGGAATTCTACGGCGCTTTCGCGAAAAGCGCCCTACCATTTTCGGGATGAAGATCGGGTTTGTCCGTCGCGGTTATTCCTCCACGGGAGGGGCGGAGGCGTATTTGCTGCGTCTGGCGTCTGCCGTCGCCGGAGAGGGACATGCGCCGGTGCTTATTGGTTCCGGCGGGTGGCCGGAGGGCGTGTGGCCCGGGGAGTTTGTCGTGCGGGTGAACGGTGACTCGCCCTCCCGCTTTGCCCGCGAGGCGGCACGTGCGACCGAGGGGTGCGACGTCGTGTTCAGCATGGAGCGAATTCTGGATTGCGATGTGTATCGCGCCGGTGACGGAGTGCATCGCGCGTGGCTGGATCGACGGGCGCGCTTCGAGCCGGCATGGCGGCGATGGACGCGGTGGACGAACTCGAAACACCGCGAGTTGCTCGCGCTTGAAGCGCGGATGTTTTCTCCGGAACACACCCGCCGGGTGATTGCGAATTCGCGGATGGTGCGTGACGAGATCGTCCGCATCTACGGCTACCCGGAGGAACGGATCGACGTGATTCCGAACGGTTACGATGCACCGGATCCGCGCCCCGAATGGCGGATGGTGCGCCGGGAGGAACTGGGAATCGGCGCGGACGCGTTCGTCGCGTTGTTTGCGGGAAGCGGCTGGGAACGGAAGGGACTTCAGACGGCGATCGAGGCGGTGGAGCGCAGTCCGTTCGCGACGCTGCTCGTTGCGGGAAAGGGAACACCGCAGGGAACTCCCGAACGGGTCAAATTTCTCGGTCCCCGCAAGGGCCTTGTCGCGGATTTCGCGGCGGCGGATGTCTTCGTGCTGCCGACGATCTACGATCCGTTCTCGAATGCCTGCCTGGAGGCGCTTGCCGCCGGACTGCCTGTCGTGACGACAACGGCGAACGGGTTCGCCGAGATCATCGATGACGGGGTGCACGGCTCGATCGTGGAGCCTGGCGACGTGGCGGCGCTGGCCCAACGCCTGGAATTCTGGAGAACGCACGCGGCGGCCGCGCGGGGACGTTGCCGGGAGCGCGCGGCGCAATACACGGAGGCGGAGAATTGCCGGCAAACGCTGGAAACCATCCTGAAGGCGCGGGAGGCGCCGGTTTCCGGCTGATCCGGCTGGTGGCGGGCGAGCGGTCGCTCAGTCCAGGAGGGCGGCGAGAACGCGGTCGGTATCCGTCAGATCGCCGAAGAGAAAGTCGGGCTGGTGCGCCTCGAGCATGGCAATCGGATAGTTCCCCGTCGCGATCGCCACGGTCTTCGCGCCGATGGCGCGTCCGCATTCGATGTCGCGCGGTGTGTCGCCGATGACGTAGATACGTTCCGGCGGGAATTCCTCGCCGTGGGTTTCGAGAGCGCGGGCGGTCGCAAACTTTCCGAGTTCGTTGCGGTCGCGGTGGTCGTCGGCGAAGGCTCCAAACTCGAAGTAATCCCAGACGCCGTAATGCGTGAGCTTGATCTCGGCCCCGCGGCGGAGATTGCCCGTGAGAAGTGCGAGGACGCAATCGTCGCGCTCCTTGAGACGGTCGAGCAGCTCAATGATGCCGGGCAGCACCCGGCCCTGATGCCTTGGGAGCCGCGCGGGCAGATGGTGGAGATACGAGTCGAGCAGCGCGGAGACGTTCCCGGGGGTGACGGGGATGCCGTGCTTTTCGAGAATCAACTCGGCCAGTGCGGCGTCGGTGGATCCGGCGATGACGATGTCGGAAAAATCCTCTTCCTTGCCGAAACGTTCCTTGATCGCCTCGCGCAGAGCCGCCTCACCGGCGCCTCCGGAGGTGATGATGGTTCCGTCGATGTCGAAAAGGAGGAGCCGTCGTCCGTCAGTCGGCATCGACAGCTTCCTTTTCGTCGTGCGTTTCGGTGTCCTCTCCGTCGGATTCCGCGGGAGAGGTGAACCGGCGCTTGCGCTTGTTGGCGGGAAGGGGACTGAGCGTCATGCCAAGCGCGCGGCCGGCCATCTTCGGCTCCATGTCCACATGCGCCATGGTGGCGAGATCCTGCTTCACGCGTTCCATCACGGCGCGTCCGATTTCCTGGTGCGCCATCTCACGGCCGCGGAACTGCAGGCCGATTTTGAGCTTGTTGCCCTTGTCGAGGAACTCCTCCGCATGACGGATCTTCGTCATGTAGTCGTGCTCATCAATGTTCGCGCGGAACTTGATCTCCTTGACCTTGTTGACGGAGTGCTTCTTTTCCTTTTCGTGCTTGGCCTGCTCGTAGCGGAACTTGCCGTAGTCGACGATGCGGCAGACGGGTGGCTGCGCGGTGGGCGCCACCTCGACGAGGTTCAGGCCGTAGCTCTTCGCTTTGCGAATGGCGTCCTCGGTTCGCATGACGCCGAGCTGCTCGCCGGTGGCGGCGAGAACGACGCGGACTTCGCGTGCGCGAATGCGTTCATCAATTCGGTGCTCAGGTTCGCGGGGGCCGCGCCGCGGGAAAGGGCCTTTGGGTCGGATAGAAATAGGGCTTGACTAGGGCTGAGGTTGAGGTGACCGCAAGCACCCCGACATGGGGTGCGGCGGGAGTCCGAACGGACGATGCGAGAAATGGCGACTCATGCGACGCATGAGATCACTTTTCGCTGGTGCTTCCTGGCATATATCACTCGTTCGGGAAAATCGCGCCCGGATACAGCGGCGCGTGCGAAAACGTGCAAGAGAGAACGCTCTTGCGCAAGTGGAAAGTTCGGCAGCTGCATCGTTCCTTGCGGCACCGCTATTCGCGGCGCTCCGCCGGCTCCGGCTCGGCCGTGGCCACATGGGCGTCTTCGGCCGTCCGCCGATTGATGACGAACGTGTTGTTGTCGCCATAGCGGGCCCATGGCCCGGGCGGCACTTCGTGAAAGTCGACGAACTTCCAGTCCGTGACGTCGGTGTCGTTCATGCCGAGGTAATCGCGCACCGCCGGGGAGACGTCGAGCCCGGCGCCGCGGTTGAGATTCGGCCGCGGCCGCTCGTTTCCGAAGACATATTCCCAGTGGTCGGTGCGAAACGGCCCCACGTCCTCCCATTGCGCGTAGCAGACCCGCCCCTGGAAACGGATCGCGATCCAGCGGCCTTTGAGCACCGACCTGTGAGGGCCTTCGTAAGCCTCATCGAACCACGGGATCACAAGGCGCGCCTCCTCCTTGTGGCCTTTCGTCGTGAGGTCGTTGTAGGGGAGCGCGACGTAAAACGGATTCTGACGCGGGGTGAATGCCGCCGGACGGTAGTCCGAGGTCCGCTTCGTGCGGTCCGGCGTGTCGGTGCCGCCGTAGTTCTCCGCCCAGGCGGTGTCCCACGAGCTTTTGTGATTGGGAACGGGATTGTTCTGCGTGGGTTTCTCGCCGATCCAGAATGTCGTGGTGACGATGCCGATTCTCCACGGGTAGCGATCCGCCCCCGGGGGATTCCAGGCCTGCCCCGAGCTGAAGCTGCGGCTGGAGATGTCCTGCTCGCCGAAGGAGGGGGCGACGCGGTTTTTCTTCTTCGCCTCACGCAGCTCCGCGACGCTCGCCTTGGCGGCGTGACCGAAGAAAACGGACACGATCGCGGAGAGGGCGATGCCAATCGTATGGAGCAGCGGGCGGAACGTCATGGGCGCGAATCTTCAAGAAAACATCGTGCCTCCCGGGGATTTTGCATGTATTTTCGCCTCCTCCCGCGCAGGACACCCTGCAGCGACGATTCCCTGGTTCATGAACGCTCCCGACCTTTCCAAACAAGCTCCCCGCAGCCCCCGCGAGCGACTTGGCGGCTACGCCATCCTCGCCCGCGCCATCGACAAATGCCGCGCCGATCTCGCCGGCACGATCGGAGATTTTCACACGAACTGCCCGCTCGACCGGTTTCTCTTCGACTGGAAAGGGACCGATTACGAGGCGTTCCGCGCGCTGGTGGCATCCGGAGCCGATGATCACGCCCTCGTAGCCTTCATCAATCAGACCGGTTTGCCGAAAACGGAGGCGGAAATCACGGAGTGGAGCGACCAGATGGAAAACCTTTCGCTCCACGGCCATCCCGAAAAAGGGGAATGGTTCGACTCGGAGTGCCGATCCGTCGGCATCGATCCCGCGACTTCGAGCCTCTTCGACTATCTCGAAGCGGACGACCGGAAGAGCTTCGGCGGATAGGGCGTTCGTCCCTATGGTGCCGGATTCGGGGAGCGATCAGGCTCCCCGCTTCGCTTCGATGTAGGCGGCGATCGTGTCGACGCTGACGAAGGCCTCCTTCGCGACCTCTGCGCTCGGCGTCGGAACGCCGAAGTTTTTCTCGATGGCGACGGCGAGTTCGAGCGCGTCGATCGAGTCGAGGCCAAGGCCGTCTGGTGCGAAGAGTTGCGTCGAGTCTCCGATCTCCTCGGGAGCCATCTTCAACATCAGGCTTTCCACGAGCATGGCTTTGATACGGGATTTCAACTCGGGATCTGGCATGGATGGAAACGGCTTGCGTGGAAGGAGGCGCGAATACTGAATCGCTTCCCGATGGCGGACAACATCGAAAAATCGAGGCTCGACGCGCTGCTGGTCGCCCGCGGCCTGTTCGAGTCCCGGGAGCGTGCCCAGCGCGCGCTCATGGCCGGCCTCGTCCGCGTGAACGGTCAACCCGCGGGGAAACCCGGCGATCGGGTCCGCACCGATGTGGAAATCGAGGTGGAGGGCGGGGAGAAATATGTTGGCCGCGGAGGTCTGAAGCTGGAGGCCGCGCTCGACGCCTTCGGGATTGATCCCACAGGACGCGTCTGTCTCGACATCGGCGCGTCCACCGGGGGGTTCACGGATTGCCTGCTGCAACGGGGTGCGGCCCGCGTTCATGCGCTCGATGTGGGCACCAACCAGCTGCACTGGCGGATTCGCTCCGACCCGCGTGTCATTGCAAAAGAGGGGATCAACTGCCGCCACCTCCGCCCGGAGGATGTCGGGGAGCCGGTGTGGCTCGCCGTGGCCGACGTGAGCTTTATTTCGTTGACTTTGATCCTGCCGCCCGCGTTTGAGTTGCTCGAAAATGAGGGCAGCATGGTCGTATTGATCAAACCGCAGTTCGAGCTTGCCCGGGAGGCCGTTGGCAAGGGCGGCGTCGTTTCCGATCCCGCGCTTCACGCTGCGGCCGTGGAAAAAATCCGGTCGTTTGTTGTGGACACCCTCGGCCACCAATGGGCGGGTGTGATCGATTCTCCGATCACCGGTGCCGCCGGCAATCGCGAGTTTCTCGCCTGGCTGAAGCCATGATCGGCCTCGTTGCCCATTCGGGGAAGGCGGACACCGCATCGCTCGTGCGCGAGATTTGCGCGGAACTCGACCGGCGCGGAGCGGAATACGTGCTGGAGTCCGACACTGCGAAGACGGTCGGGCTCGAGTCCGACCTCGACGTCCCCGCTGTGGCGGAGCGCAGCGACCTGCTTGTCGTGATGGGCGGCGACGGCACGATTCTTCGCGTGACGCATCTCCTCGGGGAGCATTTGCGACCGGTGCTCGGAATCAATCTCGGCTCCCTCGGCTTTCTCACCTGCTTTGGGCCGGGGGAGGTCGCTCGTGCCGTGGATGTCATTCTTACCGGTGAATACCGGCTGAGCCGCCGGACCCTGCTCAAGGTCGAACTCCTCCGCCGGGACGAGGCTCCCGAGACATTCTACGCGCTCAATGACGTGGTCATCGGACGCGGCGAGTTTTCAAAGCTCGTGAAGATCGACGTCCGGATCGACGACGAGGTGCTGACGAATTTCAATGCGGACGGACTCATCGTTTCGACGCCCACCGGGTCCACCGCGTATTCGCTTTCCGCCGGCGGGCCGATCCTGCTGCCCGACTCCGGGGTGTTCGTCATTACACCCGTCTGTCCGCATGTCCTCACAAACCGCTCCACCGTGGTGAGCGACCGGTCGATCGTCACCGCAAGACTGACGGTCGAAGGGCAGCAGGTATTCGTGAACGTGGACGGCCAGGCCTCGGTGGAGATGCGAATCGATGATCTGCTGAGGATCTCGCAATCCGACCGCGTGCTTCCCCTCGCGATGCTGCCGGAGCGGCCGTTCAGCGAGGTGCTCCGCCAGAAACTCAAGTGGAGCGGAAGCAACGTATGACCATTTCCGAGATTCTTCACGCGACGGACGTCAACCTGGCCCTGCGAGCCGGGACAAAAGTCGGTGCCGTCGACGAGGTGCTCGCGCAGCTTCATGGCGATCCACGGGTGAAGGACTGGGCCGCCCTGCGTGAGGCGATCATTGCCCGCGATGCCCCGGCGCTCGTGGAGGGGGGCGCCGGAATCTGCATCGCCCATGGCCGGACGCCGGCGGTTGGCGAGCTGGTCTTCGCGGCCGGCCGGTCCCGTGACGGCATTCTGTGTCCGGAGGTCGGAACCGGCATCCGGTTGTTCTTCGTTGCGGGAATCCCTTCCGCCGTCGACTCGGAGTATCTGCGGCTCGTGGGGGCGATTGCCCGCGCGTGCCGTGATCCCAGGGAAATCGACCGCCTGCTCGAGGCGCAGGACGGGGATGCGTTCGTGGAGATTCTCGTCGAGGCCGCCGACCGTCTGGACTGACACAAATCCGGATTGTGCGATGCCTCATTCTGGTAAAGGATGCCGCCCATGAAATCGTGTTCGCGCGAGCGCAATGTCGGCGACGTGGAGCGGCTGGGCAGCATGGCCGTGGGTGCGTGGCTTCTCCTCAAGGGACTCGTATCCCGTCGGGCGCTGCCGACGGCGCTCGGAGGGTTGCTCATCTATCGAGGACTGTCCGGCAGCTGCAAATGCTACGAGTTGCTCGACATCGACACGCGCTCCGAAGGCGAAAAGACCTCTGACTGATTGGGAAACATGGCACTTCTCGAGGTCAAGGATCTGAAGGTCTGGTTCCCCGTGCTCGGAGGGGTGTTCCGGCGGCATGTGGATGATGTGCGCGCGGTGGATGGCGTGAGTTTTTCCGTGGAGCCCGGGCAGACGGTCGGGCTTGTCGGGGAGAGCGGAAGTGGCAAGACCACGGTCGGCCGTGCGCTGTTGAAACTGACGCCCGCGACCTCCGGCAGCGTGAAGTTCGACGGCCGCGAGATTCTCGGCATGAGCGAGCGGGAGTTTCGCCCGCTGCGGCGCCGGATGCAGATGATCTTCCAGGACCCGTTTGGATCACTGAATCCGCGCATGACAATCGGCGCGATCGTCGGCGAGGCGCTCGAGATTCATTTCAAATCGATGTCGGCTGCGGACCGTCGGGATCGCGTGGCGGATCTGCTCCGGCAGGTGGGACTCAAGCCGGAGATGTCAAATCGCTACCCGCACGAGTTCAGCGGCGGCCAGCGTCAGCGCATCGGCATCGCGCGCGCGCTGGCAGTGGAGCCGGATTTCATCGTGTGCGACGAGCCGGTCAGCGCCCTCGACGTCAGTGTCCAGGCGCAGATCGTGAACCTGTTGCAGGATCTTCAGGAGCAGCTTGGCATTGCCTACCTTTTCATTGCGCACGACCTCGCCGTGGTGGAGCACATCAGCGATCACGTGCTGGTCATGCACCATGGCAGGATCGTCGAGAGCGCGAGCGCCGAGGAAATCTACGCCGATCCGAAGGACGACTATACGAAGAGACTGCTCGCCGCGGTGCCGGAGCTGTGAGGGCGCGTTTGTAAGTTGCACGCGCCACGGCGTGGCTTAAGACTTACAACCCTATTTCCATTCTTCCTTGCACCCGCTTCTTCGAAAAATTCTTGGATTCAACTGGATCCTGCTGGGTCTGATGCTCGCGCTGATGGTGTTTGGCATCTACGCCATCTACAGCGCCACATGGATGCGCGACGACTCGTTCTGGCGCGACCAGATCAAGTGGATCTTCATCTGTCTGCCGTGCTTCTTCGTGACGTCCCTGCTCGACTACCGCTGGGTGCGGTGGGGAGGCCTGCCCCTCTATCTGCTGGGTGTCGCGGCGCTGGTGGCGACTCAGCTGATCGGCGAGGAACGCTACAACGCGAAGAGCTGGCTGGACTTGAAGTTCATGATGTTCCAGCCGTCGCAGCTTGCGATCCTTGCGGCCATCATGGTGCTGGCTCTCTTTCTCAGCCAGTTCAAGAACATGCACCCGATGTTTCGGATCGCCGCATGCGGGGCAATCGTCGGCGCGCCATGGGTTCTCATTCTCATCCAGCCGGACCTCGGATCCGCGCTCGTCTGGATCCCGGTGCTTCTTGGAATGCTCTTCATCGGAGGCATTCCGAAGCGTTACCTGATCTCGATGATCCTGCTCGGGCTCGCCTTTGTGCCGCTCGTCGTGCAGTTCGGCCTGAAGCCCTACCAGATGAAGCGAATCCTCGTCTTCCTCGATCCCACGCTCGATCCTCTTGGAGCGGGATGGACGATCAACCAGTCCATGCTCGCGATTGGTTCGGGCGGTTTTTCCGGCAAGGGCTTCAAAACGCCAAACACGATGAACGAGCTTGGCTTCCTGCCCAGCACGATCGTGCACAACGACTTCATCTTTGCGGTCCTCGGGGAGCAGCATGGCTTCCTCGGCGGCGCGATTCTGATCGGCGTCTTTGCGTTGCTCCTTCTCGTCGCGGTCTATGTCGTGTTGATGGCGGGGGACGATCTGGGGCGGCTGCTCGCGACCGGCGTCGTGATGCTCCTCTTCGCGCACGTGTTCATGAACATCGGCATGACGATCGCCGTTACGCCGATCACCGGTGTTCCGTTGCCGCTCGTAAGCTATGGCGGCTCATTCCTGCTGATCATTATGATCAGTTTTGGCCTCCTGCAGAGCGTTTGGATCCATCGCCGGCGGATGGGCTGACGTCGGTCATTGTCATTCCTCCGCTGGAAACGTAACTTTCCTTCATGGTCGCACTCGCTCAATCATCCACCCTCGTGGACAGGGTTCTCGACGGCGAACGCATCGACCGCGAGGAAGCCCGTGAGCTCTATCACCTGCCGCTGAACGAGCTTGGAGCCCTCGCGGACGCGCGGCGCCGGCTTGCGAAGGCCTCCGCCTACGATGGCCGCGGCAACGAAGTGGTCACCTACATCATCGACCGCAACATCAACTACACGAACGTCTGCAACGTGTATTGCAAGTTCTGCGCCTTCTACCGGACGGAGAAGGACGCCGACCACTACGTGCTTTCCCACGAAGAGCTCGACGCAAAACTTGACGAACTCAGTGCCGCGGGCGGTGTGCAGGTGCTCCTGCAGGGCGGTCACCATCCGGGGCTCGGCATCAATTTCTACCTCGAGATGCTCTCGCACATTCGCGAGAAATACCCCCATATCAACATTCACGGATTCAGCCCGCCCGAGTTCAATCATTTCTCGGAGGTGTTCGGGATGCCGCTGGCGGAGGTGATCGCGAAGTTCCGCGAGGCCGGCCTCGGCTCGATCCCCGGGGGTGGCGGAGAAATTCTGGTCGACCGGGTGCGGAATCGCATCGCCCCGTTGAAGTGCAATTCCGACCAGTGGCTCGAGGTCATGCGCATCGCGCACGGCATGGGATTGAATTCCAGCGCGACGATGATGTTCGGTCACGTCGAGACGCTGGACGACCGGCTCGAGCACCTGCAGCGACTTCGTGACACGCAGGACGAGACCGGCGGCTTCACCGCATTCATCTGCTGGACCTTCCAGCCTGAGAACACCCGTCTTCGAGCGGAGCCGGTCGGATCCGCGGAATACCTGCGAATGCAGGCGCTCGCCCGCATCTTCCTCGACAACTTCGAGAACGTGCAGAGCTCCTGGGTGACCCAGGGGCCGCGCATCGGGCAGATTGCGTTGAGCTACGGCGCGAACGATTTTGGCAGCGTGATGATGGAGGAGAACGTCGTCAGCAGTGCAGGCACGTCGTTCCGGTTGAATTCCGCGGAGATCGAGCGCCTTGTGCGCGAAGCCGGCTACGAGCCGCGCCGTCGCAACAACTGGTATCAACTGCTGGATTGACGTCCTGCCATTGACGCCGGCCGGTGCATCCCGCATGAATCGCGCATGGCAGGGCCGATGACGATTTCCGCGATCCGCGAGGCGGTCGCAAGCGCGCCGAAGTTTGCCGAGCTGCATGCGCAGGTCGAGCGATGCACAAGGAAGGAGGGCTCCAACGGCAAGCCATTCTGGGAACTGCGCCTGCGGGATGCGGGCGGCTCACTGGTGCTGCGGGTGTGGTCGGACTCCCCGAACGTCCCGGTTTGCGAATCGCTCGAGGATGCCGCATGCGTCGCGATCGAGGGGGAATTCTACATCAACGGATCGTTCGGTCTGGACGCGCGACGGTGGGAACTCCGGCGCCTGCATCCGGACGAGCGGGAGGCGCTCTTCGCAGGATCCGAAACGGAACGCGCTGCCGTCGCGCAGGACTACGAGTTCATCGAGCGTGCGGTGGCGGCGCTCGAGGAGCCGCGGCTCAAGGCGCTGGCCGAAAGATTTCTGGAGATGTTCGGTGCGAGATTCCGGCGCGCGGCCGCGGCAAGGGTGAACCACCACGCACGTCGCGGGGGACTCGTGCAGCACACCGCCCAGATGATGCGCTCGGCGCTCGCGCTGAGTGAGGTTTATCCGTCGTTGAATCGCGACCTGCTCGTGGCGGGAGTGCTGTTCCACGATTGCGGCAAGCTTTGGGAAACCTGTCCGCCCGAGGAGGGATTCGCCATCGTGCAGGATGTTCGTGGCGAACTGATGGGCCACATCAACATCGGTGTGGAAATCATCAACACCCTCTGGAGGGAGCTGGACCGCGACGTCTGGAAGGAGCTTTCTCCTCCCTCGGACGAAGTGCGGCTGCACCTCATCCATCTTGTGCTGTCGCATCACGGAGAGCTCCAGTTTGGCTCGCCCGTCGCTCCGAAGACGCCCGAGGCAATCGCCCTGCACTACATCGACAACCTGGACGCGCGCCTCGAGATGATCTTCCAGGGCTACGCGACCGGCGTCGAGACCTCGCCCGGAGTCTTCGATTACGTGCGGGCACTCGGCGCGAGTCCGGTGCGGCCCCTTCGCAGCTGACGCACCGTGACACGTGCCCAGGAAATCCCGCGGAGGAACCGCGACTGGCTGTGCGCGCTGTCCGCCGTCGTTTTCTTCGCGGGACTTGGGGCATGGTTGTTTGCGCCGTTTCTTTTTGGAGGGCGGATCCTGTTTACGAACGACGCCGTGATCGCGGGCGGCGCGGGCGGCGATTCCCTTCTGCGGACATTGATGGGCACCTGGCGCGACGACGTCCTGGTGGGGTTCCCCCGTAACGTGTCTCTCAATCTGCCTCTGATCCTCCGACGCGTGCTGGGGGCGGAGCTCTGGAACGACGCGATCTGGCCGATTGCCGCGTTTTGTTCGTCGCTGGCGATGCTGTGGTTTCTCCGGCTTCAGCGGATCGGATGGATTCCCGCCACCCTCGCGTCGGTTGTCGGATTCTGGCTCGGCTCGAATTTCACGCTCGTCTACTCGGGGCACACGATGAAGCCGTTCGTCGTATTGTTCTTCGTCTGTGCACTCGGATTCGCGCATCGCCTCGCGGTTGCGCAACGATGGCCGGATGCCGTGCTGCTTGGTGGCAGCGCGGGGGCCATGTTCATGCACCAGGCGGACATGGCGTTTCTCTTCTCACTGCCGCTGGGGGCCTATGTGGGCTTCGAGATTTTCACCGCGCGGAGATGGAAATCGCCACGGATGTTTCCCCTTCTTGCACTGTCGGCGGCAGTTGGTCTTCTGCTTGCCGCCGGACCGATCTTCAACGGCTACCGGCAATACGCCGCGGGAGTGGCGACCGGCTCGGCTCCGGAGGAAAAATGGGAGTTCATGACGCGGTCGAGCTGGCCACCGGAGGACTCGATTGCGTTCGTAGCGCCAGGCTTCTCCGGATGGAAATCCACCGATCCGACCGGGCCCTACTGGGGTCGAATGGGGCGATCAGCGGCCGACGCTCCCGTCGGTGAGAAGACCTGGAATCTGAAGATCGAGGACTACTACATCGGGATCGTTCCATTTGTATTCGGGATCGCGGCGTGGATGGGGTGGCGCGGATCCCGGCGTCGCTTCGCCGTCTGGTTCTGGAGCGGTGTTGCGCTGGTGAGTCTGTTGCTGGCTTTTGGAAAATACGTCCCCGTTTACCGGTGGTTTTACGAACTGCCGGGGGCGGGAAGCATTCGGAATCCCACGAAATTCCTGCAGATCTTTCAGGTGGCGATGGCGATCCTCACGGCGTATGGGGCGCAGGCGCTGCTCGTTGGGAACAACGACGTCGAACGACGACGTCGGCTGCTTGTGCTGACCACCAACCTTTTTCTCGCGGTCGGCCTCGCGGCTTTTGGCGCGGGGTGGTGGTTGCAGCAACACGGGATGACAGATCTTCAAAGACTTGTCGCAGAGGGGTGGGGGGCGAACTTCGCGGAGGCGATCGTCCGGCTGAAAATCCGGAGTCTCTTCCATCTCGCGCTCGCAGCCGGAGTGGTCGCGGGAATTCTCTCACTGCCACGATGGAAGGGGATTGCGCTGGCTCTGCGGCGCTTTCCCTCAATTCCCGGACTGTTGATCCTGGGCGTGCTCGTTGTCGATGTCGTGCTCCTGGCGAGGCCGTTTCTCGTGGCCATGCCGCGCAGTTTCATCGCGGGAAATCCACTCGTTGCTTTCCTCGCAAGCGACCCCGCCCGGCGACGCACCCTGGTGCTGGATCGGAAGGGAATGCACCACATCTGGGCGACGTATCTTCTGCCATTTCACGGTCTCGACATTCTGAACTCCGTCGTGCTGCCGCGGATGCCGCTGGATTACGACCGGTATCTCGACGCGATGAAAAATGCTCCGGGCCGATTGTGGCGGCAGACCGGAACCACCCGCCTGCTGGCGACCAGGGGAGATGCGGAGGCGCTGGTTCCGCGCTTCGCCCGCCCGCTGTTTTCCTACGACATCCTCCGGGAGCCGGACGGGGAGTTCCGTGTGGAGGAAAATCCCGAGGGCGCCTATGCCGTGCTGGAACCGGTCGATGCCGCCACCCGCTATTCGCTCGTGGCGGGTGCGCGGCGTGTCGCTCCCGAGGAGGCGCTTGAGCAGCTCGGCGATCCGGAAACCGCGGACTTTGAAACCGTTTTTCTTGCCCCGGATTCCAATGGACCGGAGCTGGCCGGTCATGGAATTACGGGGGAAATTGAGACAATCCTGGATGAGGCAGGCAAGGCGGAACTTCGAACGAACGCGCCGGTGCCCGCATGCCTGCGAATCGCCCGCAGGTTCGATCCAAACTGGAAGGCATGGATCGACGGAGAACCGGCGAAACTTCAACGGGCCGATTATCTTTTTCAGGCTCTGATCCTGCCGGCGGGTCCGCATACGGTGACCCTGCGTTACGATCCGCCGCTGCATTTCCTTTTCCTCCAAATGTCCGGACTTGCCCTGGTTGCGGTTGCCGCGTGCTTCGGAGCAGTCCACCGGCTGCGAACACGTTCGCATCAATGAATGTTTGACACGATCAAACTTTCAGGAAATACTGAAAATACATGAAGGAGAACGCCCGGTCGACCACGCGACTTCGAGCCGCCCAGGACGAGTTTGTGAGTCAATGGGGGGCGATGGGGAGTGCATGGGGAATCAATCGCACGATGGCGCAGATCCACGCCCTTCTGATCACGACGGCACATCCGATGAGCACGGACGAGGTGATGGAGGAGTTGAAGATCAGCCGGGGCAATGCGCATTCCAATCTCCGTGATCTCGTGAGCTGGGGACTCGTGCGCAGCGTGGTGCGCAAGGGGGAGCGGAAGGAGTATTTCGAGGCGGAGAAGGATGTCTGGAAGATGTTCTGCATCGTGCTCCGCGAGCGCCGGCGCCGGGAGCTCCAGCCGGCCATGGAAGTTCTCCGCGAATGTTTGGAGCGAACAAAGGATCTCACGGGATCCGATGCCTCCGTCTTTCACAAGCAGATCAAGGCGTTGAACGATTTCCTCGAACTGGCGGACGGCGTGATCACGCGGATCGCGAATTCCGAGAAGAGTCGGATGATCCCCGCGGCGATCAAGTTCCTGAAATGAACGCGCCTCTTTTTATTTGCCCATAAGTTTCAGAAAAGACTGAAAATACAGAAAGGAATGGAATGACACTCATCGTTTGGACCTATGTCGCCTATCTCGCAATCAGCGTTGCCCTGACCGTCTGGGTCGCCGGCACGTTGCATCGAAATGGACGGATCTTCCTGGTTGATGCCACGGGAGGAAACGAACCGCTGGCGGACTCGATCAATCACCTGCTCGTGGTTGGCTTTTACCTGATCAACATCGGCTATGTGACGCTGGCGATGCGCAGCGGACAGATACCGGAGAATCCGCAGGAGGTGCTGGAACTGTTGAGCCGCAAGATCGGCATTGTCCTGGTCGTGCTTGGGGGGATGCATTTCTTCAATCTCTTCGTGTTTTCGCGGATGCGTCGGAACGCGTTGCGAGCCGCGGAGCCGCCTCCTTTTGCTGAGCCGCTCGTGCCGTGATGAAAAAGCTGACGGTTTTCCATGACGGCCGGTGTGGTCTCTGCCAGCGGTGCCGCCGATGGCTGGAGGAGCAGGACAAGGTGATCGAGATGGAATTTCTCGCGCTGCAGTCGCCGGTGGTGGACCAGCGGTTTCCGGGAATTCGTCGACTCTGTCTCGAGAAATCGCTGACCGTTGTGGATGACCGTGGGCGGGTGCATCGAGGCGATCGAGCCTGGGCCGTCTGCCTGTTTGCGGTGAGGAAGTATCGACCTCTGGCGCGTGCCTTCTCCAATCCGCTGCTTCGCCCGGTGGTCCGGGGAGCCTACGGACTCGTGTCAGGTCAACGGCACCGCATTTCGCGCTGGATGGGATTGGACTGTGAAGGGAGCTGTCATGTCTGAACGCGTTGTTGCGATTCCTGAACGCTGCTCGAACACGGGTGTCGCCTGGCTTCCGCTGGTGCTGGGAACCACGACCGCACTGGGTGTCTGCGGGGACCTTCCCCGATGGGGTCGCATGTGGCTGCTGGCCGGAACGGTGTTTGCCGGTTTCAAATGGCTGACATTCTGTGCGGCGCGCAGCGGCGGAGTGAAAACCACCCGCCGGCGGTCGCTGGAGTATCTGCTGCTCTGGCCGGGGATGGACGCTCGGACCTTTCTGGACGTGACGGCGGTCGCGAAGGCTCCTCCGATGCGTGAGTGGATGGTCGCCGCCGGGAAGATGTTCCTCGGAGCGACGCTGCTTTGGGGTGTCGCGCGTTTCGCCGGAGGCGGACTGACCAGCGGCTGGATCGGAATGATCGGGGCGATTCTCCTGCTGCATTTCGGCAGCTTTCACCTGCTCGCGAACTTCTGGCGTGCGCGTGGAGTGTGTGCGAAGCCCTTGATGGCGATGCCGCTTGCGGCGAAGTCGGTGTCCGAGTTTTGGGGGCGCCGTTGGAACGTCGCGTTTCAGGAGATTGCCTTCGCAACGTTTTTCCGATCGCTGCGCCGCTGTGTTCCCGCCGATTGGGCGCTGATGGGGACGTTCTTCATTTCGGGAATCATCCATGACCTCGTGATCACGATTCCCGCCGGGGCGGGTTACGGGCTGCCGACGCTCTATTTTTCGATGCAGGGTGTCGCGCTTGTCTTCGAGCATCGCAATCGCCGCTGGTTTCGGAGGCATCCTGCAATGAATCGTGCGTTTGCCTGGCTGGTGGTGGGAGCGCCGGCCGGGTTGCTGTTCCCTCCCGTGTTCGTCGAGCGGGTGATTCTGCCGTTTTTCGCGGAGATCGGAGCGTTGTGATGGAGTCGCTGCTGTCCACTGCGTTGTGGCTCGCCGGGATCGGGCACTTTTGCCTCCTCGGCGTGAGTTTTCAGGTTCCCGCCCGTGCGAACTGGAAGGAGGACCTCCTGAAGCTGCTGCCACTGAACCGAAAGCTGCTCTGGGTTTACGGAGGATTCACGGTTCTGACGATCGTGGCGTTCGGCGCGCTGACGCTGCTCCTTCATCGCGAGTTTCTGCAGGGGGATCGTGCGGCGGTCGCGCTCGCGGCATTCATGGCCGTCTACTGGACGGCGAGAATTCTCGTGGATGTTTTTTACCTTCGGCACAGCGACTGGCCGGCGGGAGATTGGTTTGTCGTCGCACACGTCGGGCTCTTCGCGTTCTTCACGGCGCTCGCCGCGACGTATTGGGCGGTCGTGGTGCACGCCTTCGCTTTATGAAAATCGTAATTCCAGGAGGCAGCGGACATGTGGGAACCGTGCTCGCGCGCGGACTGTGCCGCGCGGGTCATGAGGTCGTGGTTTTGAGCCGGCGGAATCTTCCATCGGATCGCTGGCGGGTCGTGCAGTGGGATGGGCGGAACGCGGGTGACTGGATTCACGAGATCGACGGCGCGGATGTGGTGATCAATCTTGCCGGTCAGAGCGTGAACTGCCGGTATCACGCGCGGAACCGGCGAGTCGTGAAGGATTCGCGAATCCATTCCACGCGTGCGGTGCGCGAGGCCATTCGCGGGGCTGCCCGGCCGCCTGCGGTGTGGCTGCAGGCCAGCACGGCCACGATCTACGAACACCGCTTCGATCCGGCAAACGATGAATTCACGGGACGCATTGGAGGCACGGAGCCGAAGCTGCCGGACACGTGGCGGTTCAGTTACGACGTTGCCACCTCGTGGGAGAGGGAGGCGTTGGGTTCCCGCGGGTTGCCGGCTACGCGGCTGGTCCTCATGCGCACGGCGATTGTGATGGCTCCGGATCGTGGCGGACCATTCGACATGCTGCTTCGTCTTGCGAGATGGGGATTGGGAGGAAGGATGGGGTCGGGCAGGCAGTTCGTTTCGTGGGTGCACGATCGGGATCTGCTGCGAGCGGTCGAATTTCTCATTGCCGAAGAATCGATCGCCGGTCCGGTCAACATCGCTTCGCCGAATCCGCTGCCGAATACAGCGTTCATGCACGACTTGCGCGAAGCGTGGGGAATTCCGTTCGGACTGCCCGCGACGGAATGGATGCTCGAGTTCGGCGCGCTTCTGCTCAGGACGGAGACCGAACTGGTTTTGAAAAGCCGGCGGGTCGTTCCCGGAGTTCTTGCGTCGCGCGGATTCGATTTCGAATTTCCGGAATGGAAGGGCGCGGCGCAGGATCTCTGCTCACGCTGGCGCGAGGCTGCCCGCACCTGGAGGTAGGCGAGCGATCACTGGGGTTCGACGAACCTTCCGTATTCGTCGATCTCGACCCGAAGGGATTTTCCCGAGGATTCGAGATTCACGAAAAAATACACGAAGTCGTTGCGCTCATCCCGTTCCGCCGATTGCAGGGTGCAGCCGGGATGGCGCTTCTCGATGGCCTTCACGACAGGCTCGGGCAGCTGTTCCAGCGGGATGGGGTCCGCGGCGAGAGCAAGCCGGCAGACGAAGAAGACCGTGGCAAGAAATCGGAGCGATCGAAGCATGAGTAAGGGTTCCTCCGATTGGTGGCTTTGCAAGTTTCGTGCCTGCGTGTTCCCGCGAAGAGGCTTGCGAATTTCGCGTTTCCGAAGAATCAAAAGACGATGGGATCGCAACGGCGTATTCGCAGGGGCGGCGCAAAACAGCAGGGCCGCATCCCCGCTTCGGAGGAGCTCGAACGGGTCGAGCGCGCGTTGCGGCTGGAAATCAGCAAGCGCTTCGAGGCCGAGCGCGTCATTCGCAAGCAGGCCGCCGCACTTGCGCAGACGAAGCGTCTTCTCCTGAGCGAGCCCGCGCTGCCTGATTTCATCCGGGCGTTGCTTCACACGATCAACCAGGAATGCGGAGGCTTGTGGACGACCCTCTGGATGATCAGCGGGAGCGGCGCCGATGCGAGACGTGAATCGTTTTCGTGGATGGATGCCGCCACGCGCGAACAGGTGGAGAAGTTTGCCGATGCGCATCCCGTGGCAATGCGGCGGCTGGCAAGGCTCTGCGAGGAGCTGCTGGATGGACATCGGAGCACCGTTGTGTTGTCCGCCGAGGACCGCAGGAATCCGGCGGTCATCCGTCGATTCTACCGAACCATGAAGGTGCGTTCCGCCCTGATGACGCCGTTTGTGGTGAAGGACCGTCTGGTCGGATGGCTCAGTCATCTCAGCTTTGTGCAGCCTTCGCGGGTGAACCGGGACAATGTCGCATTCATCGAGGCGGCCGCTGCACAGGCGACTCTCGCGATGCAGATGGCGAAGCTTGCCGAGGTCGAACGCGCCGCCGAGGAGGCCTTCGCGCGGGAGGCAGCCGCTGCGGAGCAGGAACAGGAGTTGCGCGAGATCAATCAACTGCTCGACGCGGGAGGAGGCGGAGAATCCTCCGGAGGTCTTCTGCGGTCGGTGCTGGTCAATGTGCTTGCGCTGATGGATGCGGACTGGGGTGCCTTGTGGCGCTGCGGACGCGACGGACTGCCCTCCACGCCCATCTGGATGGGGGCCCGCGGAGAAGTCACCGCGCCGGAGGAGTTGGTTGCAATCGACATTGCGTGCCAGGTGCGTGCGCGTCATCCGCGCCTGCTGCGACGCTGGGAATCGGCGAGGCAGCCGATGATCGAGAAGCGCACGGGTTCTTCCGGACGGAGGCTGCTTGCGTCCATCGGAGTCTCCGACGAGGCGGACGGAGCGCTGGAAGTGCTGCCACTGCGAATCGATGATGAGAATGTCGGCTTCCTGCTGATTGTGGGTGATCCCGGGAAACGCCGGCCCGGGCCGCGCGCGGTCGCCGTGCGGGCCCTGGCGATGCAGGCCGCGCTGGCCTTGCGGCTCGAGGCGATGTCCGAGGTGAAGCGGTCGGCGGCCATCGCCCGCGAGCGGGCCCGCATCTCGCGGGATCTGCATGATCTCCTCGCGCAATCGTTCAGTGCGATCTCGCTGCAGATCGAGGCAATGCAGGCGGAGTGCCGTGGCTTGCCCGGGCAATGGACGGCGCGCCTCGAGCGAATACGGGAGACCGCTGTGCGAAGTGTGGACGACCTGCGGCGGACTCTGCAGATGCTCGGACCGGCTGCACTGGACCGCCGCCCGATCACGGAAGCCCTCGAAGAGCTGGTTCGCAATGCGACGCCACGCCCGGGTTGGAGCGTGAATTTCGTCAACCGTGCGGGCCGCGTGACGCTCCACTCCCGGATCGAGATTCATCTGTTCGCGATCGTTTCCGAAGCGCTGCAGAACGCGCTCGTTCACTCCGAGCCGGGCGGGATCGAGGTGTCGGTAACCGGGTCGGTTGCGGAGCTATGCATCGCGGTGGAGAGTCCCGGCCGGTTGAAACGGTCTCCGAAACCGGGGGGGGGGATTCGGCCTTGCAAACATGAAGGCCCGCGCGGATGCGATCGGTGCGCGATTGTCCATCGCAAGCCGGCAGGGACGGACCCGAGCAGCCGTTCGGGTCACAGGTTCGTGAGCTTCGTCGTGGTTGTTCTTGCCTGACGCAAAAATCCACCGATTGTTCCGGCCTGCGATGGCAAAGGATTCAGAGCGTCCAACGGTTTCCGGAAGGCATGAGGCCTCGAATCCGTTGCGGACGGAAACGGTTCGTGTGTTGATCGTGGATGACCATCCGTTCGTGGTGGATGGCATTGCCAGCCTGCTCAGCGCGCAGCCGGATTTCGAAGTGGTGGGGCATTGCGGGTCGGTCGCGGAGGCTGTTGGGCAGCTCAAGAAGGTGCGACCCACGCTGATCCTTGTGGACCTGCGTCTTCCGGACGGAGATGGAAGCGCGGTGCTGAAGGTCGCGCAGGAATTCCGGTGGGAGACGTATGCCGTCGTATTGAGCGCGTTCTGCAGCGAGGATGATCTCGTGGCTTCGGCGCGTGCGGGGGCCCGTGCATTCCTGATGAAAACCGATCGCGGCGAGGCGGTTCTCTCGACGCTGCGTCGTGTCGTGGCGGGAGAGAACGTGCTGATGGAGACTCTTCCGCAGCATGTCCGCGAGCGGCTTGCGCAGAAGGATCTCACTCCAAAGGAACTCGAGGTGCTGCGAATGATCGGCCGGGGAATGACCAACCGTCAGATCGCCATGGAGACGCGACTCACGGACAACACGATCAAGGCGCACCTGCGGAATCTTTTTCGCAAACTTGGAGTGACCAATCGCGCAGAGGCGGCGGCCATTGCGGTGCGGCGTGGATTGATCTCCGCATTGGGAATCTGGGCGGGAATTTTCCCGGGTTGAGCTGCGCGGGGACTCACCCATTCGGGTGAGAAGCTGCGAAGGCGGGTGGCATGCCCCGCGCTGGTTTTTGCGGGGCCGGGCGTCGGTGTGAAGCCGGTGCCGGCAAAACAAAGAACCCAACCATCATGCCTATATCCAACATCGACTTCCGCACCCGCGGAGCCTGGACACGCGGCAGGAATACTGTGTTGTCCGGAGCGGCCTTCCTGCTGCTCGCCGGGACCAATGCAGCCCTGGCGGACATCATCATCCCAATCGGGGACACCTATGCCCCGACCATTGGTTCATTGATCGACGACGACATCTTCATGGGAGGTGGCACCGCCGATATAGGCGGCGTCTATGTTTCCGGAACGGTGACGCTCGAGGCGGACAGCACGATCAAGGCAAGCGCAGCCTCGGCCGCGGTGATCTCGGGTCCGATCGTTGGAGCCGGTGGATTCGAAAAGACCGGATCGAACAAGCTGATCCTCGCCGGTCAGAACACCTACCAGGGAACGACCGTCATCAGCGGAGGCATCCTCGACGTCGCAACGGGCGGAAGCCTTGGCAGCGGTAATGTCGTGAACAATGCGCTGCTCACGTTCAGCGGCAGCGACACGGTTCACGTGTCGTCGAACATCAGCGGCGTGGGATCCATCACGAAGGGCGGTCTTGGCAACGTGGTCCTCTCCGGAAACTCGACATCCACCGGCACGTTGACCGTTGGCAACGGCGGGGTGTATGTCGACGGTTCCTTCTCGGGGCCGACGATTGTCGGCGGTGGTGCCACCATTGGTGGATCGGGAAGCATTGGATCGGTCACGCTGCTCGCCGGCGCAATGCTCGCTCCGGGAAGCGTCGACATGACCTTCGCTACGCTCAACGTCAGCAGCCTCACGTGGAACAGCGACAGCACGACTGCGGGGTTGTTCTTCGACCTCGGTTCGAACGTCAACAACTCGGACATGCTGGCCATCTCGGGCGCCTTCACCCGCGGTTCCAACACGACGACGGTGTCCTACATCTTCGACTTCAACGGAACCGGAAAGGCCGGCCGGACCTACACGCTGATCACGTGGGGATCGACGAACTTCACCGCGACCTGGCTGGATAATCTCGTCATCACGAATCTGGCGGACGGCCTGCAGGGCACGTTCCAGTTCAGCGGCAACAGCCTGCAGCTCGTTGTTGTGCCGGAGCCCGGAGTCGTGGGCGCGGCCTTCGGGTTGTTTGGTCTCGCGACAATCGCCGCGCATCGCATTCGCCGGCGCCGGTCCGTTTCCGCGACGGAGCAGAACTAATCTCATTTCCAAATACTCATGAAATCCATTCTTCGCTCTCTTCCCCGGACGGCCTGTGCCGGGGCGCTTCTGATGGCGATGGGCACGCAGTCGTCGCCCGCCGCCACCGTCGTATTCAACCTGGAGACCGCGACGTTCGAGGACATCCAAAAGGCGATGGACGCGGGCGCGCTGACCGCGGTCGAACTCGCAACGCTGTATCTCAACCGTCGCGACGTTTACGACCAGGCCGGCATGAAGCTGAACTCGGTCGTAGCGATCAGTCCGACGTTGTTCGAAGACGCGGCGGCTTCGGATCAGCGGCGTGCCAACGGCGAGCTGCTCAGCCCGATCGACGGCATTCCCTTCGTCACGAAGGACTCCTACAACACCGCTGGCATGGCGACGACGGGCGGCATCGCCGGCTGGGTCGACATGATCGCGGACACAGATTGCCCGGTCGTGGACAAGCTGCGTGATTCCGGTGCGATCCTGCTGGGTCACGCCAACATGGACCGCTTCGCCACGTCCGCCTCGAGCACGGTGTCCGAGCCCTACGGCACGACTCTCAACGCGTATACGCTTGGCTCGGCTGCAGGAAGCAGCGGCGGTCCGGCAGTCGCGACAGGCGCGAACTTCGCCGGATTCGGATTCGGCGGTGAGACCGGCGGATCGATCCGGAATCCCTCCGACCGTGCCGGCGTTGTCGGCTACAAGGTCGGCGTGGGAACCGTGCCGATCGGCGGAATCCTCGCACTTGTTCCGGACCGCGACGTTATCGGACCGATGACCCGCTATGCCGAGGACAACGCGAAGGTGATGGATGTCGCCGCGTTCGATGATCCCACGGACATCTGGGCGACCGTCGACTACACGCCGGGCCGTCCGAAGGCGGGTGACTTCCTCACGAAGGCCGGGGCCGCTTCGCTCGCTGGCAAGCGGGTCGGCGTGATCGGCACCTACGTCGGCATCTCCCGGCCTTCGCCGGCTCCGACGCCGATCGAGGTTCCCGGACTGCCCACCAACGCCGGTTCGAGTTCGAACACCACAACGGTGAACACGCCGAGCGCGGAAATCGGAGCCATCTTCAACCGTGCCAAGGCGGAGCTCGAAGCGCTCGGCGCCGAGGTGGTCACGGTCTTCCTGCCTCCGAATGTCGACACTGCCGTCGGCGTCGGTGACGGAATGCCGACCCGTGCGCTCTATACCGGCAGCAATGGCACCTACGCGCAGGCCTGGGCCCACAAGACGTTCCTCGAAGGCCTTGGCCAGGATCCGGTGCTGCGGCTCACGCAGGCGGGACGTGCGGCGAATCTGATCAACGCCGTCGCCTCGAACACGATCCTCACCTTCACGTCCGAGCCGGGAGTCGAGCACTTCGCGGCACAGGCGATCATCAACCGCCGCTTCGAGGCGTGGATGGATGCCGAGGGCATCGACGTGCTGGTCTGGCCGACTCACGTCACCAAGAGCCGCACGAGCGGAACGAACCCTGGTCGTGATCTGGTCAACAACATCGGTCTGCCGTGCGTCACGGTCCCGATGGGCGTGATTCCCTCAACCGGTGAGCCGGTCACGATGGCATTCGTCGGCAAGTATCGCGGCGACGCGGACGTGCTGGCATATGCAAGCGCCTACGAGAAAGCCACGAACTACCGCATCCCGTCTCCGCTCGCGCCTCCGCTCGAAGGGGAGACGATCGTCTACACCGTGCCTGACGAGCCCGTCGCCGCGGCGGCTGCGAAGTCCGGGGGTGCGGACAAGCTCGGCCCGGTGGTGACCGTTGCAACGACTGCGAAGATCGTCGGCTCCGGCAAGAAGTCGAAGCTGAAGATCGGCGGCGTTGCGGTCGACGCGGGCAGCATCCGCTCGCTGAAGGTCTATGTGAATGGCCGCAAGGTCCCGGCGAAGCTCGGCAAGAAATGGCAGGCCGCGATGCCTGTCTCCCAGCTCAAGAAGCTGATCAAGCCGAAGGATTCCACCGTCGATGTGACGGTGATGGCGAAGGATTCCGAGGGGAACACCTCCGCCACGCGGAAGACCATCAAGCTCGGCACGCTCCTCACGGACGTCTGATCGAACTTGTCCTCGCGGGGTCATCCGGAAATCCGGGTGGCCCCGTTCTCCCGCCGCGGCATGCGCCGCGTGCCGCGACGGGAGAACCAGGTTGTTTATGAAAAATCACTCAGCATTGAAGATCGAATGGAAGCGGTGGATGCCGGTTGTCGCGGTATTCCTGGCGGTGCTCGCCGTCGGACTCGTCCTGTTTTCGACTCCCGATGCGGACGATGGGAACGCCTCTGCGCAATCGACCACGGAGGTTGTGGATGCGAGGCCACCTGAGCGCGCGCAAAGCCTCGAGGATTTGCAGGCGCGATTGAGCGAGGCCGACGCGGAAAGCTATCCCGAGTTGATGCGCGACCTGCTGGCCATGGACGACGCCGCCCTGCGCGACCCGATGCTCGCGCAGCTGATTCAGAACTGGCTCGATACCGACATGGAGGGCTTCGTGGCCTTCATCGACGAGATGGAGGTCGATGCAGGGGATGCATATTTGTGGGAACGCATGAGCGGCGCGCTCGCGACGGCCCTCCCGATGGTCGGCGACGAGGCGGCCTCCAATCCGCGGCTGGCGGAAATCGTCCGGCGGTTCGTCGAATTCACCGCGACGGTGAATCCCCGCACCGCGCTCGAATGGACGCGTCAATGGCTGCTCGACGACGCGCTGGAATCCTCCCTCGCAAAGATCTGCGGAGAGCTCGCGAAGATCTCGCCGGAGGAGGCCATCCTTGTGCTGGAGGAAATTCGCACCCCCGCGCGCCGGGTGGAATCCATCCAGGGAATCGGCGCGGCATACGCGGCGCGGGATCCGGACGCCGCCATCCAATGGGCCACGAACCTTCGCGAAATCGGCGAGCGACCGTATGCGGTGGACAGCGTGATGGCGGAACTCGCCACGAGCGATCCCGCGCGGGCCGCGCAGGAGATTGACGCCTTCCAGGCCTTTCTCGCCGCGGACTACGCGAGCCACGTGATGGCGGAGACGGGGAAGGACCCTGCGGCGGCGCTCGAGGGCGATCCCGCCGATCTGGAGACGGCACCTCCGCCCTCCGATCCGCGGCTGATCATTCTCGCGGACTCGAACTTTCTGATCGCCCGGCAATGGGCGGCGACCTCCCCGGAGGAGGCCATCGCGTGGGTGGCGAAGCTTCCGAAGAACCGCTTCCGGGACGACATGGCCGCGAATGCCCTCGCGGGCTGGGCGCGCAAGGACCCCACAGCGGCGCTTGCCTACTTCCAGGCGAACGAACGCGAGAATCGCGCTGCGGCGAAGGCGTTGTTTGAAAGCTGGGCGGCCAGCGATCCGGTTGCGGCCGCGAAGTCGATCGAGGCCCTGGAATCGCCGGAACAACAGGCGCCCGCCGCCGAGGGCGTCGCCGGTGCATGGGTGATGCGGGATCCCGAGCGCGCCGCCGCATGGGCGGGCGCATTGCCGGAGGGGAAACCCCGCGACGTCGCAAACGCGGTGATCGTGGACGGCATCAGCATCGACGAGCCGGAGATCGCGTGGGAGCTCGCCCGCAGCATTGGCGACCCGTATCAACGCCGCACCGCGCTGGAGATTTCCTTTGCGGGCCTGCTCGGCGAGGACCCCAAATTCGCGGAAAACGCATTGAAGGACGCGAGACTGCCGGAGTCGGAGTCGAACCTGCTGGCACGAATGTTGCAGTCCGCCACGGGGTCCAACTTCCACCCGTAATGCCTGTTCTTCCGATGCGCGGCCGTCTGCGGGCCCTGACCGTCCTTCTCGTTGTTCTGGCCGGAATCGCCCGTGCTCCGGCCGCGGAGGATGAGGTGTGGGCCGACAATCCGTGGGGCAGGGTGACCATCTTTGGCTCCGGTCCGCTGGGCACCCGGCTGTTCGCCGAAGCCTCCGGCCTGTTCACCGAGGAGAAGTCCATGTTCTACCTCGACACGCAGACACTGCCGGCGGAGGTCGAGTCGTTCACTGAATCATCCGACGGAAACCTGACCGTGCGTGCCACTCTCAGGATCGACGCGAGCAACGAATCGGGGTTGCTGTTCGCCGGAAACGCCACACTCCTTCCCGAGGGGACCGGTGCTTCCGGATTCGCAGGCATCCATCTTTACCTCCTCGTCGAGCTTCTCGATCCCGCGACGATCCAGATTTACGACCTCCGAAGCGTCGCATCCGGGAGCGAAGCCTCCGGGTTCTCGCTGACACTGTTTCCGAGCAATGAATCGGGCGCGATCACGGGAAGCGCGCTCATGGAGTTCGCCGGCGCGTCCGCCTCCGGCTGGGACGGCACGTATTGGTCGGACACCTCCGGATTCTTCCGCCTGGAGGTCTCCGCGACCGCGCTGGGCGGTGCCCCCGAGATGTCCGGCTTCGACTTCCGCCTCGACATCACCGACTACGCGCCCGTCCCGGAACCCGCCGCCGGCGCTCTGGTCGTCGTCGGTGGGCTTTTCGGATGGCTTGCACACCGGCGCGCACGCCGCCCGTTGCAAAGCTGACCCGCGCTAAGTCGCGCAGCGGCCAGCCCGCCACCGCACGGTAAACGGGGCCGTGAACAATCTGAACGAATGGGAGTTCGATGTGCTCGGGCGGGTGACGAAGGTTACGAACAACCTCGGCACGTTCACCATCCCATCCTTCGACGGAGGATCCAGCCGGCCGACCAAAATCAAGTATCCCAATGGTCAGCGGACAGAGATCGGCTGCTACTCCAACGGCGATGATCGGCGACTGAAAGTCATTCGCGACCTGAATCAAAACGGGAACCTCATTTCCAAGTTCGATTATCTGAATTACGCCCGCGATGGAGAGATTCGCCGGCTCGAAAAGACGCTGGACAACGGCCTCAAGCATCGTTTTGTTTACGAATACGATCGCATCAACCAATTGAAGAAGGCAAAACAAGTGGATCTGGTCAACGCGGGGGTAGTGAATTCCTATGTCTATAAATACGACGCTGCGGGCAACCGGATTTCCTATCGGGACAACCTGATGACCGTTCAGGCCAAGTATGACAAGCTCAACCAGGTGAGACTTATGGTCGGCGGAGCTGCGGATGAGGAGGTCAGTGGTTTCCTCAACAAGCCTGCGCGGGTCACGGTCAATGGGGAGCCGGTGGATGTCGATGATGAGAATCACTTCCAGACCTACGTGCCCGGATCCGGTCCCGCGACACCGCTGTCCATCACTGCGACGGACTTCGATGGGAACCCTCCCGTCACTGGAAACTGGACATTTTCTTCATCCCAAGGTGTTGGTGGACGATTCACCTACAGTGGCGGAAATCTGACCGATCAGAAGTTTCCCAAGCCAGTGCAATATACTTGGGACGGAGAGGACCGTCTGAAAACGGTTACTGTGGACGGCACCACCTATGAATTCATCTACGATGGGTTCAGCCGGCGGATCATGGAAAAGGTGAACGGCACTCCTTCCCGGACATGGGTATGGAGTGGGCTGGAGATCGTGGAGGAGCGGGCGGGGAACGGGAGCACCGTTCTGAAGCGATTCTATCCCCAGGGCGAGGAATGGGGGACGGGAACCGAGGCCAAGGATTATTACTATACGTTCGATCATCTCGGAAGCATCCAGGAGATGACCGACTCCAACCGCAACATCGTGGCCCGATATGCGTATTCGCCTTGGGGAGAAACGACGAAGATCCAAGGCACTCTCGATGCGTCGTTTACCTACACCGGGCATTTTATGCACCATCCGACGGGATTGGTGCTGGCGCCTTACAGGGCTTACGATCCCAGCTTGGGACGGTGGCTATCCAGAGATCCGATTGGGGAGAACGGTGGAATAAATCTGGGTCTTTCCTAGATTAGACGGCTTGGAGCTGTGTAATCTATTGGGAGACAGTG
>CALGTD010000078.1 GCA_937901895.1 uncultured Spartobacteria bacterium
AACCCACGCCGATTCCCGAGGCTGGCGGGGACGGCGTTCCCACACCGCCCGCAACGGTCACGGCGAAGTGGACGGATTCCCTGGCGGTCGGCGACCGCGTTTATTTCGTGTTTGCCGAGGCACGGCGCGTCGAACGCTTCGACCTCGTGACCCAGCGGTGGCTTTCCCCCATCCAGTTCGCCCAGCAGCCCACGGCGTTCACCGCCGATGCGGATGGCATCTATGCGAGTTTCGGAACCGTTGTCTGGCGGTTTGATCTCAACGGAGGCAATGCCCGCCTCCTGCTGAACACGCCGAAAGCGGTTACCAGCCTGCTGGCGAACGGAAACATTCTCTGCCTGATTTCGGGCGCGCAGTTCACGACCGTGGAGAAGTCCACCGGTGATCTGATCGACGTGAAGAATTATTCCTACACACTGCAGGGCTTTTCGGTCGCCCGCGGACTGGGAGCGGTTTTTGGACGGTCCACGGGGGTGAGCCCCTCCGATGTCTTTCGCGTCGATGTCAATACCGGGGGGGCGCTCGGGACGATGAAAGACAGCCCCTATCATGGCGACTATCCCTCCGCGACGCGGACCTTCCTTTCGCCGAATGAGCAGCGCCTGATCGACTCCGCGGGGATTGTCTATCATACCGGCGACCTGACCTACTCCGGCAGTCTTGCGGGGGCGGTGGACGATCTCGCGTTTTACGGTGATCTGCCGGTCGCGCTCAGCGGAGCGTCTCTGATCGCGTTCTCGAACACCTTCCTGGATACGGGCCGCCTGACCTTGAAGGGGACTCCGGACCGGGTGGCTGTGCACGGTGATGCCGCGTTTGTTTTTTATCCTGCGGATTCCCGTGGAGTGTGGGCGATGAAAGTCCCGCTCTCACTATTGAATCCGGACACGCCCGGCGAGCCGGTGAATCCCGTTGGTCTGGCTTACACGCCGGATGCCGTGGAGTTGGGCGACGGGATCGTCTATCTGCTGAGCCGCGCGCACCTCAGTATCTTTCGCTGGTCGATCGCGGAGGAAAAATACCTCGAGACGATTTCGCTGACCGCGCCCCCTGCTCATATGGCCTATGCTCCCCACACCGGCCGGCTCTACCTCGGTTATCCGTCCGGGAGGATCACCTATTTCTCAGGGGGTTTTCCGGGGAATGAACAGGGATTCGTCAATCTCCCCACGGCTGTGCGAGGGCTCGAAGCCGCGGAAGCCTTTGTCTTTGCCGTCGATGGAAGTGGAGCGTGGGCTACACACTATACGTTCGACGGTGCAGGCGGGTTGTTGAGCCAGGTGGACTGGAACTACATTTCCCGCGACTACATGTGGAATTCCGTGAATCGGAAGATGTATTTCCTTCGCGATGACACGAGTCCCAACGATCTGCTGTGGGAGGAGATCACCGCGGACGGCAAACTTCGAAATCTCTACGATTCCCCTTACCATTCGAGCGCAGGCATTTCCCATCCGGTGCGTGTCTCCCCGGATGGCAATACCGTCCTTCTCGGCAGTGGCAGATTGTTCGATGGAATTTCTCTGGAGAACAAAGGAGCGCTTCCGCACGCAGTGGTTGATGGGGTCTGGGCGCGCGGCCATCTGTTCACCGTCCGGGCGCAGTCCTCGTTGACGCAGCTCGAGGCGTGGGAAGCCGATCACGCGACCGCGAGGTTCGAGGCCATTTTAGGAACGCCTCAGCGGTTGTTCGACACTGGAGACGGATTGCTGGTTCTCGTTTCGCGGAACGGACGGCCGGAGTTCGTGCGTGCGAACTACCTCCTGGACTCAGGGCCTCAGCCGGAGCCCACCCCACGGCCGGCTCCCACGCCGCCACCGTTCCCGCCGGCCACTGCGACGGGATTGTCGATGTTCAGCGAGCCGAACGATTACATCGGGCAGGGCAAGACCTACCTGTTTACGCCGCAGGATGGTTCATTCACGGTGACCGGCACCGCGAATACGGTCTCCGTTTGGTTCCAGGGCCAGCGGGGCGGGTGGCATCTGGAGTTTGACGCGCCAAATGGAAGCCGCCTCGCAGTGGGACGTTACGAGGGAGCGACAAGGTATCCGTTCAACGAGCCGGCGACTCCGGGCTTGTCCGTCACTGGCGAAGGTCGCGGCAGCAATACGCTTACCGGACATTTCGAGATTCACGAGATTCGCTGGAACGGCTCGAGAATCGCAGCTTTCCGTGCGACGTTTGAGCAGCATTCGGAAGGGCTCGCTCCCGCCCTTTTCGGAGAAGTCCGCTTCAACGCGACGATTCTCAACCCGACGCCCACGCCATCCCCGACTCCGTCGCCCACTCCCACGCCGCAACCCACGCCTACTCCAACTCCGTTGCCAACGCCCCCACCGACCGCGACGCCTGTTCCGACCCCGGTCGTGACTCCCACGCCCAGGCCTACGGTGCCGCCGCTGAATCCGACGCCGAAACCGCGTCCAAACAAACCGAAGCCCGACAAGCGGGCCCCGCGCGTCACGATCGACGGCGGATTGTCGGCCCGCACGACACCGTTCGATTTCGCGATCCTCAGCGGGCGCGTGACCGACGACCGGCGTGTGAAGAAGATGGAGATTCGCGGAGGAGGCCGTGTCTATATCCGGCCGATCCGGGGCACGGACCGTTGGTATCAGTTGGTGGATTTGAAACCCGGTCGGAACGTCTTCCGCGTTCGTGCGCAGGATGCCGCGGGAAATTTCTCGAAGGCGGAGCGCATCGTGGTGACGTCGGTTTCCTCCTTCCGGTAGGACCGTTGCCGGTTATTCCCCGTCGCGCGGAATGGACTACCGTTTCGCTGCGGCGGGAGTGGACAGGGCTTCGACCTGCTCGCGCCACTGTGCGGGCGGGATGTCCTGTCGCGGGAGCGAGGTGGCGACGACCAGTCGCCGGATTGCGGGGAGGAATGGAAGTTCGCACGCGTCGTGCGGTTCAGAGAGGGTGTCGAGCGTGGAAAGTTGCGCTTGTCGCCACGCGGCATCCTTCGTGCCGCTTTCGACTTCCGGTGCGGCTTCGAGACCGATGGCGCAGACTTCCGACAGCCGGTCGAACAACGGTTTCATTGCGGCCACCCGTGGAGACGAGTCATTGATTCGCAACGCATCGGCCGCCGCCTTCCAAAGAGTCAACGTTTCCACCACCGGCTGAATCGAGCGGCCGGAGAAGAGCGCGTCGTCGATCTGACGGACCAGCGCGCGGGAGAGTGCGCTGTCGGGGCGGGCGGCGTCGACGAACC
>CALGTD010000079.1 GCA_937901895.1 uncultured Spartobacteria bacterium
GCGCCTAGAGGCGCGATTGAGGAGATAGGGGAAGAAGTGGGGGAAGGGCGGAATTACCACCGCCAAGGCCGAGAAATGCCGCACAGGGCGGCTTTATTGCGCGGAGCCGTTCAGAGTAGGGGCAAGCCCCTAAAACCCCCAGATGCCCGCCGCTGACGCTTTGCCATTCTGTTGACTTCCGACGCCATACCGAGCGCGGCCGAGCGCCCCTTTACCGATCGTCGATCGATACCCGAGCGGCCGACAGCCTGGAAAAAGTTTGTTGACCCCGTGAGGCATTCCGAGGGGTTTCCACGCCAGCAACATTTCAGAAACAAATCTCTTGTTGTGCGACTTTCGGCCGTAGGCGATACTATATTTAGTCAAGGAGAAACAACAACTTGACACCAACGGGAACAGCCAAGGAGAACCCGAAATGACCACAGCAATTGCCAAGTTCCGCGCCTTTGCCGCCCTCCTCCAGATCGACCAAGGCAAGGCCGAGTTCGACAGCCTCCGCGCTTTCTTTGAAGAAGACGCATGGAACCACCTCACCAACGAGGCCGAGGAATGCGGCCTTGAGCCCCGCAAAGTGATTGAGGGTTTCGTGTTCCTTGAGGCCGCGCCCTACCTCATGAACGCGGCGGAAACCGCCGAGGAGCGGGACGAGATGGCGGCGGGCATTGCCGACCGGATCGCGGAGTTTACCGCCATGCACTTGATGCAGGTTCGCAAGGCACTTGCCGCGTGATCGACCACAGGGGCGGCAGGAGGAGCCGCCCCGCCATTTCCTACCGAGGAGGAGAACAGGCCATGTTCCAGAGAACTATGCCCTTTCACAACGCCCCAAAGCTTTACGGGATCGCGGCCGAGATCGCCGCGCAGACGGTGCGAGGAAAGAGCCGCCGCGAGGATGACGAGACAAGCAGAGCGGTTGCCCGCTATCTCGACAGCTTGACGGCCGAGGAGATCGAGGAAGCCGCCGAGGATTTCGGCGCATGGGCTACCGTGTTTTGCCGTGGAGACGCCCGCCCCGATTGGCGTTGGCTGACGACGATTATTCTCCCCCATGTCCTGACGGCCAACGCGATCCGACGAACAGGAGAGTTTCCGCCCCCACCTGGACAACGACCCCGCCGAAAGCATTTTTCCGAGAAGATCGCCGCCCTGAACGCCGCCTAAAAGTCTATCGGCCGACGGCTTCCAGTTTGTCGGCCGTTTCCGCCGCGTCCGGACGAAGTTTTTTCAAGAAAAATTCGTGGACTAATCGAGCATTTGCGACGGCTATTCCTTCCGATTTCTAAGCGTCAACTTCTTTGTGCTTGCGTTACTTTCGGCCGTAGGCGACAATATGAATAGTCAAGGAGATACAACAACTTGACATCAACGGGAACAGCCAAGGAGAACCCAAATGGCATCTATGAAGCAGCTACAGAACCATCCCCGCGTTGAATACGTCGATGATGAGCGTGGCTATGGGAACGGCGTTTTCGTTACGCTCAAGCGCGGGTGGAGCATCGACCCGTTGCGAGACAGCCGCGTTTTTGCCGAAGACACCATCACACAGGCTATGGACTCCGTGCGTTGGCTGGCTTGCCCCTTTGAAGGCCCTTTTGAAAGCTGACCGCCACGAGGGGAGCCGCGAGGGCTTCCCCGCCCCTTCCCGAGATCGCAGGAGCCGACCCCATGAAGAAAGCCATTGAACGCCTGTTCCGCGAAGCCGTCAGGGTTGGGAACGACGCCACCGCCGTTCGCGTCCGCAAGGGTGAAATGGAAATCCTTGCCGACTGGACACCCGAAAGCGGTTGGTACTGGCTAGGAGCCGCCGACGACGTGATGAGCGACCTGGAGAGCGGGCATGAGGGCGGGCGCATTCGCAACGCTTTCACCGCCGAGGCCGTGGCCTTCCGCGCCGCGATGGACTGCCCAGAACCCACCCGCGCCGATCGCAAGGCCGCGCCCCAGATGACGGCCGAGGAACAAGCCGATTTCGACGCTTGGTTGATCGACTTGAAAGCCCAGAACCGCAAGCGGGAGCGCGAGGACGCGGAACGCCGCGCCGCCATGCTTGCCGAAGGACGCGCCGCCGCAGATGCCCGCAACAACACACCGAAGCCGGAACCCGCGAAGAAGCGCAGCGGCTACGGCTTTCCTTTCTGACGAGTTCGAGTTGATAGGGGAGAAGGAGGCTTCCCCCGTCACTCTTCCCCCTTCCCCCTACCCCTGAATCGAGGAGCCGCCGACATGGCAACCACCCTTTCACTTCACTGGCACGACATACCCCACGGCATTTCTTTTTCGGCAGCACTCCCGGGAGGAGCCGACGACCAGACCATTCGCCGCCACTTCAAGGAAAGCGGCTTCAAACGCGGGCAGGCCGACCGGAGCCGATGGACAGCACAGGGCGAGGAAAAGGCCGAAGACCTGTTCCCGTGGCTTCTGACGCAGTTCGAGGTTGAGAACACAGGCAAGCCGACCGATGGCACCCTTGAAGCGCATGACAAGGCCGAGGCCGCGATCGCGAGGAGCCGCGCCGCTGACGCCGAACCGGTCCCGATGCAGGAGCCGGATATTCCGACCGCCGACGAGTTCGAGACTGGCGACCTGTTCAAGCCGTCTTGATCTTATCGGTAGTCAGGCCACCCCATATCAAGACACCCCTAGAGGAGAAGAACAATGGCGAGAATAACCCTCACATGGCGCGACGACGACGAATCCGCCCTGTCCTTCACGACCGACCTTGCCGCCGCAGGAGCGGACGCGCAGGCGATCCGGCAGGCATTCAAGCAAGCCGGGATCAGGCGGAACGGAAGCCGATGGATTGTTGCCGAGGAGATCGAGGAAGCGGCGCAGGCAATCAGGCAGCTTGAACGCGACGGCCACAAGATCGAGCATGACGGCGACAGTGCCATGATCCTTGATCGTTTCGAGCGGATCGAGCGGCGCGAGGAACACAACATCAAGTTCCACGGGCGGCCGACACTATGACCGACGCGCCCCGCTATCACAGCACGACCGACAAGGCGAACGCGATCACGAAACGCCGTCGTCATGAGATCGTAGCCGACGAGATCAGGAAGCGGCCCGAGCTGGTTGCCGCCGCCCTTGAGATCGTCGGGCGCATGGGCAATCAACCGCAGTTCGAGGAATGGCGGGAGTTACTGCAGAAGCCCCCGCACATCGTCGCCCGCGAGATCGTCAAGAGAACGGAGAACATGGACAGGCTACGGATCGACAGCCCGTTTTTCCTCATGCGGGAACACGGATTGGACTTCACGGACGAGGCCGAACGCCGCGCCCTGTATCGCGCCGCCAAGGCCGAGGCCGAGGCCGACCAGAGCGATGTTCTCATGCCGACCCCGAGCCGTTAGCCAGGCACAGCCTCCTTTACCGATCGTCGATCGATACCCTTCCCGATCGACGATCGATGACCGCCGACAGAACCGCCGTTCGTCGGCGGTTTTTTCATGCCCGCAAGCGACGATTTGAAAAAAATTTCGTGGACATGCCGAGCGTTTCCGAGCGGCTTTCCTTCCGGTTTCCAAGCGTCAACTTCTTTGTTGTTGTGCGACTTTCGGCCGTAGCGCATCCTTTAATTAGTCAAGCAAACACAACAGCTTGATAACAACAGGGAACAGCTACGGAGAACCCGAAATGAACGCACAGCGCCGCAGAGACATCGCAGAGATCATCGAGAAGATCGAGGCAATCGACAGCATCCGTTGCGAGGTCATGGAACTGATCGAGATCGCCCGCGACGAAGAGCAGGAATATCGCGACAACATGCCGGAAGCCTTTGCCTATGGCGAGAAAGGCGACCGCGCAGATGAGGTTGTTTCCTTCCTTGAGGAAGCACACACCGCGCTCGAAAACATCGACCTTTGCGAGATCACCGACGCCCTCACGAACGCCGCCGACTGACGGCCGATGAGGTTCCGCATCCCCCACCTTTCGAGGCCGGGGGATATGGAACGGCATCCCGTTCGCATCCAGAGGAGGAAACCCCATGACCAAGACCCAGACCCCGACTATGCCCCGCCACGGCATCAAGATCACCGACGCGGAAGCGGTAGCCGCCTACATCAACGCCGTGAACGGCAAGGCGACCACGCACACCGCCGACCCCGCGCTTGCTTCCTACGCAGCCAGTTACGGCGAAGACATGCTTTCGAAGAAGGGCGTTGCCAAGGCCCGTCGCGTCGGAGCCGAGTTCGTTTATGTAACCCCCGCCCCCGCCGCGAAGAAGTATCGGAACGCCGCGATCTGCTCGCTGATCCGTTACCGCCGTTATGCGGAGGGCTGGCGCATCATCGACGCCGAGAAGGTTGGACGATACCCCGGCGCAGACACGGGTTACATTCTTTATCTGCCAACCGCCGAGATCGAGCGCATCAAGGTCGAGGCCGTGAAGACGGCAACCAAGGGCATCCGTTCCCTTCCGAAGAAGGCCGCTTGAGGCCCGACAGGGCGGCAGGAGGAGCCGCCCTTTCCCCCTACCCCCTGACAGCATCCGGCCTTGAGGAGGAGCCGCCGATATGCAGACCAGACCGACCCCACAAGAGACGAAGCGAGGCCGCACGGTTGCGACCGTGTTCCTACGGCATGTGTTCACACCGACGCCCGCGATCAGCGCGAGGATTGCCGAGATCGTCGCTTTCCTTGCCGACAAGGACTTGCCGACATGGCAGCGCGGCCGACTGGCAGATTGCCAGCGGCGGGCCGATCTGTTGGCCGAGGCCGACGCACTCGAAATCGCCGCCCCCTTTTATAGGCAGGCTTGCCGCGACCTGATCGAACAGCTTGCGGAGAGCGGCAGAACCGCCGACCGCGCCTATGCCCGCTTTGCGGCCGAGCGGATCGGGCAGGATCTTCCCGCCGAGCTACGCGCTCGATTCCGACAACTGACAGTGCAGCGGGATCGAGGAAGTAGGGGGAGAAGTGCTTTCGTCCTGGACGAGAACGCCGCCGGCGATTTGTGACTTGCAAGCCGCCGACAGAAAATCAGTGGAAGCCTCATGACGAGGCCGAGGAGGAGAACAGGCCATGACAGCCGCAAATCTGTTGAGATACTACGAGAAGACCCCCTACGAGATCGCCGCCGAGGAGCGGGAACGCGCCGAGTTCATTGCCAAGAGCCGCAACGCTTCCAAAATCCTAGCGGGCGAGTTCGACCCCACGCCGAAGCTTGACGGCGCGAAGCCGACCAAAGGCGATTTCAGGTTGTCGCCCGCCGAGGTTTCGGAACAGGCGGAAGCTATGATCCGAGGCAAGGCCAAGGAGGCGTTCGCGGCTCTTGAGAAGGTCATGAAGTGGGCAAATATCCCGATCCAGAAGGGCAACGGACAGGTGCATTCCCCGCGCCCAGACGTTCCGCACTTCAAGGAAACGACCGTTGCGGCGATCCAGACAGGGCCGAACAAGTTCCTCATCATCAGCATGACGAACATGCCGAGCGACCGCGTGGAAGTCATGCCGGATGGCAAGTTGCGTTATCACGGGATCAAGAAGCCGAAGGACGGCGACGATCCAATGAACACAAGCTTTCCGATCCGAGGCGTGGAGAAGCTACCCGATGGATCGTTCCGCGCCGATCCGGCTTTCACCAACAAGGGCATGGCGTGGAAGTCCGACGACATTTCCGAGGTATCGAAAGCGATCTTGAAAGCGGCCGGAAAGCTTCCCGATCCGAACAAGCCCCGTCGCACCACGGAGCCGAAAGGGCCGAGCATGGCGGCGCAGGACGAGGCGGCAATGCGGGCGATACGGGAACGCCAACGCCAGAACCCGCAGGCGGGCAGGCAGGCCGCGAACGGGCTAGGCATGTAGCCGCCCGATCTACGATCGATGATCCCGAAGCCGCCGATGGAACCCGTTCTGTCGGCGGTTTTTTCATGCCCGCAAGCGATTTCTCAAACTTTTTTCAGAGCCGTTTTCGAGGCATTCCGACCCCTATTAGTTCCGGTTTCTAAGCGTCAACTTCTTTGCTGTTGTGTCACTTTCGGCCGTAGCGCATCCTTAAAATACACCAACGAAAACAGAGAGTTTCGAGGTGTGGGGAAGCGCAACAAGGAGCCGCGAAGATGGCAGGAAATCCATTCAGCATCACAGTTCACGCATACGACCACCAAGGCGCGAAGCCATACAACGAGAGCGGACAGGCCGAAGCCGCATGGCTTGCCGAAATCGGCAGCACCCACCCCACCCGCGCAAGCCGCCCCGTGTTCCTGACGAAGGCCACGGAGGCACAGCGGGAGCCGCGCACATGAGCGGCGGGATCGATCTTCTACAGAGAGCGGGAGGCATCCCGCTTTCCGACCGCCCCGCCGTCGCCGTCTATCTCAAGGCGATCAACGGGAGATCGAAGACCTACACCGCCAACGCCGAGCGCGTCGAGAAGATCGCCGCCAAGGCCACCGCGGACCTTGCCCAGATCGGCCGGAATCCAGAGGGCGCGGAAGTCGAACACCGCACCGCAGGCCCCCGCTACGACCGCCAGAAAAGCATGTGGGGAACGCGCATCCATCTCCGGTTCGAGGCCGGGGAATGGAGACTGACAGAGGCCGTCAAAACCCCCGTGTGGGGTTGGCTCAAGGCGAAAACCGAGATCACGCCCGCAGGGCAGATTCATTGAGAAGACAGGGAGAGAGCATGAGGAAGACCCCCACGAAAGCGCAGATCGCCGCGCACCTGGCAGACGCCAGACAGACCAGTTTCCTAGCTATCGAGCGGCCCGAGGATTGGAGCCGGATCGAGGCGAGATATGCCGCCGAGGATATTGCCCGCAGACTGGACGCTTTCACGCTTGGAAAGCTGATCGCGCTGACGATCCAGAAGGAAGATCGGGCCAGAGCCGAGGAGATCACGCACCCCATCCTTGCCATGCCGAACCTAAGTCGAGAACGGATAGGCTTTCACCCCATGAGGCACAACGTCGTTTCGAACATCGCCGGAACCCTGTTCGACCCGCGCCGCTACCGCCGCCCGTGATGCTTCATTCTATCCGGCCGAGATCGAGCGGCCGGATATTGGGAGGCATCCCGACAAGAACCCAGAGGAGGAACCCATGCAAACCACCCAGACAGCACAGACCATCGCCGCGCTTCCGTTCACGTCCTTTTGCTACGAGAGCGGGGAAGCCGTGTTCTTTTCCAACGAGGCCGAAATTCATGTTGCCGACATGACCGACGCGGCTTTTGACGATTTCGACGCGCTCATTTCCAAGATCGCCAGTCAGGGGCTTGAGGTTGGCGACGAAACCCGCGTCATGCACGGCGGCTGGCTTTATAAAGCCGGATTGCTGTTCAGCGAGGACGGCGGGCGCATGTGGAACGTCGAGAAGGTCGAACCCCAGAAATCGGCCGAGCAGATTGCCGAGGGCTTTTCGTTCGACGCGATGGACTGGAATTGAGAGTGCAGCCGATAGGGAAAGGAGTGATTTTCTTCCCCCTACCCCCTCACCTTATCGATCGTCGATCGATGACGGAGGCACCGCCGACAGGATCGGCCGACAGAACCGCCCTAATCGGCGGTTTTTTCGCGTCCGGACGCGGGCGATCTGAAAAAAGTTAGTTGACCATCCGAGCGTTTCCGATGGCAGTTTCCGCCAGCAACATTTCAGCAACAAATCTCCTGTTGTGCCACTTTCGGCCGTAGCGCATCCTCTTAATAGATCAACGGAAACGGGCTTTCCAGAGATCAGCGAGGAGGAGAACAGGCCATGTTGCCAAGGAGGACAACGACATTCGAGGCCGTGGGGGAGTTCATCATTCCCCCGGCCGTCAGGCGGGAGATCATCCAACGCCACGACGACAACCCCGCCGCCGTTCCCGCAGTGACCCGCGACGGAATCCGATACATCGCCGCCGTGTCCGAGGACATGGACGGAAACCGAAAGTTCAAGGTGCGGCGCGAGGGCGTTTCAAGCTTCACCTATCAGCCAGAAAGCGCCCGCAACCAGAGCCGCCGAGGAGCGGCCACCCAGAGGAGGAAATGACATGACCAAGGACATCACGACGAGCAACAGCCACGCCTACGTTTACCGACTGGACGAGAGCGCGACCGCCGAAAACGGCATGAAGTGGAACCGCACCGAGGGTAAGAGGCTCCGCGACGGTATCCGCATGGGCAACTTTGAAATCCGCGAAGGGTTCGAGGCTCCCGAGATCGCCCCCGTGATCCGCGACCTGGGCGAGATCGCCCACAGGATTTGCCCGTGGGTGGAGTTCGTCGCGGCCCCCGAGATCGTCGGCTTTGCCCGTGGCGCAGAGGTGTTCGTTGAGGGCGCAACCGTCGCCACCAACAAGCGGAACGATGTGGCATGGCTTTCTTATCCGGCCCGCGTCGAAAGCATCCTGTTCTCGACAGGAACCGACATGAGAGACGCACACGAAGTTCTCTTCCGCGCCTGTTGGCAGGCCATCGAGCGGGAAGCCGCGTTCGGTTGGGGCGAACATGCGAAGCCCTATTTCGAGCAGATCGACGCCAGCCTTGCCAAGGACGCCGACCCCGACTTGCGCCGACTGGCAACGTCCGACAAGGACGGCCGACGCAAGGCGTTCGGAGCATGGGCGAAAGCGCAGCACCTATTCCCGAGCGCGGGCGAGGACTTCCTAGACGACCACGACGACGCGCCGTTCTATGTCCGCGAGTTCCACAAGGCTTTCGCGGGCGTGACAGGAGCCGACCTTTTCGCCAAGCATAATCCCTATGCTCACACGCTCAAGGTTGCCGCCGAACTTGCAGGAGAAGCCGCGTAATGGAACCGCTTGACCTCAACACCCTGCCCCGCCCGAAAATCGGGCGGTTCAGGAGGCCACCCCATGTTCAGCGCGAGGCCGCGTTGATCCTGCTGGACTGGCAACGTTTGGGAGTATCAGCCGCGAGGGCGGCGGAATTTCTCGGTTGCCATGTCTCGACAATCAAGGACGCCAGACGGCGCGGGCGGGCGATCCTTGCCGAACAGGGAACGCCGATCGAGGAGCCGCCGAAGCGGAATCGAGGAAACAGGGAGAAGAGGCCGAAATCAGGGATCGAGAAGAGCGGCCGACCGCCGAAGCTGACGGACGAGGTTGTTGCCGAGATCGTCAGGATGAAAGCCGAAGGGGTTTCCATCGTAGAGACGGCAAAGCGGCTTGGCATATCGGAAACGAGGGTGAAGATCGCCCGACGCCGAGGACGGGAAACATGACACCTAGCGGGCCATAAACAACAGTTTTCGGCCCGCTTTCCTTGCCGTCGTCAACGTATTTTTACGCAGTAGCCTTTTCAACGTCTTGGCAGGGTCAAAAACCCCGGCCAAAATTGTTGACATAGAATCACCCTCAATATCGGGGTGACGGAGGCGGCAGTTGGCGAAGATCGGTTACATTCGAGTATCGACGGCAGTTCAAAATCTACAGCTACAGCGTGACGCCATGAAAGCCGCAGGCGTTGGCGAAATCTACGAAGAGCGCAGGAGCGGCGCGGACGTTACGCGCTACAATCTCAATGCCTGTCTTAAAGCCCTCAAGGAGGGCGACACGCTAGTTGTCTGGCGACTGGACAGACTAGGCCGCTCACTTCCGCACCTGGTCGAGATCATAAACGGGCTACGCACCCGAGGCGTCGGCTTTCAGTCCTTGACCGAGAACATCGACACCACGACCGCGAACGGCCAGTTGATGTTCCACATCATCGCCGCCTTTGCCGAGTTCGAACGCAACCTAATTTCCGAGCGCGTCAAGGCGGGTCTCGATAGCTTGCGGGAAGCGGAGCCGGATCGAGTGTTCGGCCGACCGCCGAAGGTTACGCCCGTCAAGCGTGAAGCCCTATGGAGCATGTTCGAGCAGGGCAAGACCACAAGCTACATCGCGCAGGCGTTGGAGTTGGGAGAGACGACGGTTAAGCGGGCGATCCGAGAAGGAAAGGCCAAGCTTGCCGAGCGGGCGGCGCGGGAACAGGATCAGGAGGTAGGGGGAGAAGGTGCGTTTCGCGGCCCTTGAGAAAAATTCTCGTCGGCTATTGCGCCACTTTCGGCCGTAGCGGATACTAAAAGGGCTTCCACTGATTCTTGCCGGAACCAAATGGAAGCCCTTCGAAGATGAATAGCGAAGGTCAAGAGCATCTACCGTATCAAGTTTTAGCGAACGCTACGGTAAAGCCCAGAGTTGATAACACGGGATCGTTTACCAGACGACCTCTTGCCATCGCTCACCCCGAATATAACGTTTGCCCCTATAAAGGGCAAGGGTTTTGCTGCCACAGTTCACGAATTTTTCGTGGCAGATCGTCGGGAACAAAAGGGTTTTGCCGTCCGAGACAGGACGAGAATGACGACGACCCTTAGAGCGGTTCCCGCTCAAATCCTACCCCCCGCCCCCGCGCATGTGCGCCTTGGATGGAAGCAACCCGTTCGCGTTGCGCCCGAGATCGCGCAGGCCCGCATGTTGAAGCGGGTTGTTCAGTGGGAAGCCCTCACAGACGATCATATCAAGTTCAGCGACGGCGAGAGCGAGAGCATTGCCCCCGTTGTTGTCCTGAAATCCGGCCAGTCTCTAGGAAAGACCGTTACCGTTCTAAACGCCGTGGCGAAGCGGCCGGGGCAGCGCGGATTTTACGCTGCCCAGACGACCGACCTTGCCCGCGAGATCGCAGAGAAAGCAGGGAAGAAAGGCGTTGCAGTCGAGCTTTACCGTGGACGTTCTCAAGTCTGCCCTGGAACGGGTTCGCCCATGTGCGCCAAGCATGAGATCGCGGCCACCGTCGCGGCCCTTGGTATGCCTGTTGCGACAACCCTATGCCGGAAGAAACTGGAATCCGGCGAGATCGTGGAATGCCCGTTTGCGGCCTCTTGCGAGTATCTAGCACAGGCCGAGCGCGTGAAGACCGCTTCCCTGATCGTCGCCGCCCATCAATACCTTTCCTTGCCGATGGATGCCCTCAAGGACGTTGATTATGTCATCGTTGATGAAAGCTTCTGGCAGTCCATGACGGCTACCCGCCGCGTCGATCTAGGCCGCTTCCTGACACACCGCGCCGTTGGAAAGCGGTTCAAGGGCAACCGTCAGAAGATCGAGGAAGCCGAGTTCGAGCTTGGCGAGGCCGTCGAAACCGTCAAGGCGATCCTCAAGGAGTGCAGGCGCGAGAACCGCCAGATGAGGCTTTCCGACTTCCGCGCCCGTGGATGGACGGCCGAGTTTTGCGAATACCTCAAGGGCTTGGAATACAGCCGCGTATCCGACGACATCGGGCTTGATCCGAGCCAGACCACAGCCGAGCAGGCCAGCATTCTAAAGGACGCGGAGGCGCAGGAGGCACTTGCATTCGCCCGCGTGTGGCGATCCATCGGGATCGAGCTCGCAACGAAGCGCAACGGGAAGTTCAACAGCGTTCGGATCGTCATGGGGCATAAGAACCCGAAAACAGGCGAGTTGCAGAACGTCATCTTGTGCCACTACCGCCGCAAGAGCCAGTTTGCCGACAAGCCGACCCTGATCCTGGACGCGAACGCCGATAGCTGGATTCTCAAGAAGTTCTATCCGTCGCTTTCCATGTTCCGCACCGAAGCGGCATGGAGTGCAGCCATGACCTTCCGCCAGACCTTTGACACCGAAATGTCAACGACCACCCTCAAGGAGAACGCGGCCCGTCAAGACGAGACGTTCAACATGGGCTTGTTCATGGCGAAGCGTCATAAGGCCCAGATCGCCGCCGCTCCCAAGGGCGAGGATCGCCGCCCGCTCATCATCGCCCCGAAAGCGATTATGGACGTGTTCCGCGAACAGACAGACATGGACGCCGAAGACGCGCCGTTCAGGATCGAGCATTACAACAACACCCGAGGCAAAGACGGCTTCAAGCATTCCGTCGCCGTTGGCGTCGTGGGCCGAGTTCAGCCATCCACAGAAGCCCTCGAAGACCTTGCCCGCTGCCTGTCAGCAGACAGCGACGACGAATTGCAGTTCATCGAGCCGGATGCAGAAGGACGGAACCCCCTTCCGCGTTGTCAACATTACATCGAGGCCAAGGATGGAAGCCGCGAGGAGATCGCCGTTAGCTACCACCCCGACCCCTTCATTCATCGTATCCTCTTGCAGATCAGGGAAGCCGAGATCATGCAGAGCTTGACCCGCGCCCGCCCCGTTTGGCGCGATCCGGCGAACCCTTGCGAAATGTTCGCAGTCACCAACGTTCCCCTTCCCGTGGTGCCGGATAGCATCCACCGCCGTTCGGAAATGATGCCCGACAGGTTCGATATGATGTGGCTTGCTGGCTTCCTGCCCGAGCAGTCGCAGGACATCGCCGCCGCGTTCCCCGACCTGTTCGGATCGGCGGGCGTGGTGCGGACGGCAGCTTGCCGCCGAGGCCGTCGCGCATTCCCGATCGTCGACGGAAGCGCGGGCATGGGAGGTGTTACAAAGTCCTATATTGAGTCTTATAAGCAGAATGTAACAGGGGCGATCCGAGTAAGCTTTGACCGTCCTACTTCCGCAGGAGGTAGGGGAGGAAGTGCTTGGATGGAACTTGAAGACGGCGACACACGGGAGACTGTTATTGCTCGTGTGAGGCAGTTCTTGCCCGATGCAGAGGATTTCAGCTTTGCTATGCCAGAGCCGATCGATGCGCCGGAAGCCGCGAACGACAACGCCCCCGGCCAGAAGCGCCATTTCGTGCGGTTCATCAGCCGCGCCACCCTCCTCCTAGCCCAGAACAGCGCCTATGAAGCGCCGTGGTGGACGTTGAAGCCACGCGGGCCGGATATTTTTTCGGAGCGACGAGCGGCTTAAACCCTGATTTCTTCCCCCCTATTACCTCAACATTCGAACTATCCCGATTTGCCGAGTTTTTCGGCTCTTGTTCCGTGCGCCGCCGACAAGCAGAATCCTTATAAACCAAGGGTTTTCGCAAAAGGAGGAGCGGGAAAATGAAGGGTTTGCTTTCGAGCGTGGCGAGTGTGGCAGTTGCGGCTTATCGAGGTGCAGCCGCCGTCGTGGGAGGGGTAGCAAAGGGCTTTGGCGCGGTTGCAAAATGGGCGTGGAATAGTTCGCCCGTGAAGCTTCTCCGCTACATTGCGGGCGACCCGTCGTTTCAGCGCGACGGCCTGACGATGGAAAAGGCCGAGCCAGCCCCCGAGGTCGAGGAAGTCGATACGGGCGTTGGCATGGTGCTAGAACAGCAGCTTGAGGCGCAGAAGGCCGCAGAGCCGCACATGATCCTAGACTACGCTTGCGCCACTGGTGAGCGGGCGCGTCAGGAGATCGCGGCGAAGATGACCGAGAAGACGCGGGCATGGTGCAACAGGCTTCACCCGTCGCATTTGGAGATCATCCAGACCATGAAGCCCGAGCAGATCAAGGGGCATATTCTTGGTATCGATAAGGTGGCACAGCTTCCGTCCATGTCGTTCGGGATCAACCGAAACACGGAATTTGATGTTGCCAGGGCGGTTAGCCAGGTGCGCCAGTTGAACAGGGAAGAACGTCGCCAGAGGAAGACGGCAGTTGACCCGATGACGCAGGGAGCCGACAAGGCCGACGTTCACAAGAGCGCGGCGAAGCGCGTCCATGACGATCAGGCCAACGGGAACCGCAAGCCTATGACCCGCGAGGAGATCGCCGTTGTTCGGGCGCGTCAGGCCGAGCAGAGGCAGGAACGCAAGGCCGCAAAGGCTATGGGCGTTAGCAACACGCTAACCCCGCAGGCCGCATGACGCTTGATGCCCGTTGGCAACCACGCTAGTTCAAGAGAGGGCGGGCCAGTTCCGCCCTTTCGCATACCCAAAGGAGAGCCGCCGCAGATGCCGCAGACGATGGATCACACGTATTTCGTGGAGTGGCGGAAGCGTTGCCAGTTGACGCAGGCGAAGCTTGCCGACCTCCTCAATGTCAACATTTACACGGTGAAGAAGTGGGAGGGCGGGAGCCGGAAGCTTCCCCCTTATATAGGGCTATTGATGGCCGCTATAGAAAAGGGCCTAGAACCCATCGGGCGCGAGGCCATGATTGAGGTTGAGGGATCGGGCGACGGCGACTAGCGCCGATAAGAGATCGAGACAGCGGGCGACCGTGCTTCCGCTTTCAGGCGTTCGTTCTCCTCCTGATACGCCCGCACTTGCATTTCCAGTTCGATGATCCGTTCCGCCTGATCGTTCGCTTGCGTCGTCATGGCCGACAGGATCGCTTGCAGATCGCGGACGATAGGTTTCAGCTTTGCCATCGCTTCATTGCCCTTGCGGACTTCCGCACGGCAGGCAGAGACGAAGGTTGAGACTTCCCGTTGCGAATAGCTACCATCGCGCAGCGGGCGCGGTGACGGGATCGAGGGAGCCGCAGAGGCGAGGACAGCGAAGATCGCGCCTAGTTCGATCGTCGCCGCCATCGCAGGGTCTTTTCCCCAAATGCTCATCTTCCGTCTCCCTATCAACTAAGCGCGGCCGACAGGCCGAAAATTTTGCGACCGTCAGGCGGCTTTCTTCCGGCCCCAGACGAACCACCCGAGGCCGAGGCCAGCGAGGAGCGTCACGCCGAGAGTGCCGACCGTTCCAAGCTTGGCGGTGTATTCCGCAAAGATCAAACGGAGGCCGTTCGAGCCGTTGGAATCCGCCAGAGGGCGTTCCTTGTAGAGCGTGGGGTTGCAGGCCGGAACGCCGCGTTGCTGGTTCTGTCCGACCATGCCGCATTCGGAATCGACCTTGTTCCAGTCATTGGCGATCGCGAAGCGGGTAAGGTTGGCATAGTCCGAGCGGGCTTGCAGGGCTTGCCACTTGGCGGCTTCCGCCGTGGTTGCCATGCCGCCGTTGATGTGACCCCATCCATAGACAGCGAGAAGAACGACAGCCGCCCCGAGGGCAAGCTTGCCGTTGTTGTATCGCTTGGTTTCCGCAAGACGTTCTGCAGTAGCCTTTGCCGTCTGATCGATCAGCTTGGCATTCTCGGTTTCGAGAAACTTCCGCGCTTCCGCCGACAGGGCGAACGGGAGATCGGAAAGCTGTTCGGAGATACCGTCTTTCAGCTTCTTATCGAGGTTGGCGAGGAGGTGCTTGCCCGCGCTGACAAACTCGCCGTTGGCGACCCGAGAGAGGGCGTCAAACTTGGCGAGGATGCAGAACCACATAACTGTTGGATCGTCCGCGCCGATTTCGGCACGTTGCATTGTATCGCGGGCGTTCTTCCGCTCCGCGTCCGTGAGTTCGAGGGCAGAGGCATACTTGCTAAAGAGTGTGAGCGTGTCGAGCATGTTCCCTGCCCTCCCTTCCTATGCGAAGTCCCGGCCCCTTAGAGGCCGAGCTTGTCCTTGACCGTCATAAAGGCGGCGCGTCCTTCATTGATGAAGGTCTGAATGTTCTTGCGTTCGGCCAGCGTGAAACGCTTTGACTTGGCCGCTTCCGAGAACGTCAGGTTGGTTGCCATCAGGCGCGAGTAGATACCCGGCTGCATGGCAGGGAACGCGATTTCGACGCCGCCCATTGCAAGCAGTTCGTCGCGAGTGCGGAAGCCAAGCTTTTCGCCGCTTTCAGGGTCTTTGTGACCGAACCACCAAGGGAAGTCAGACTTGCCCCAATCGCTTTCGGGAATGTCTTCCGACTTCACGTTGAGCGGGGCGAGGTTCGAACCATAGTGCTTGTTCAGGACGACGACATGATTTGCGCGATCACCGAACGCTTTCATGTAGGAGCGGATCGAGGCCGTGCTTTCCGTCAGGTTGGAAGCAACGTGCATCAGCGTCAGCTTGAAGCCCTGTTCATCGATCACGTCGAGGAGGCCGGAAACGCCTTCTCCGTTGTCGATGATCTTCTTTAGGTTCTCAAGCGACTTTGCGCCGTTGTCAGCGAGGATCACTTTCGGCTTAGGCGTGACCTCAAGGCAGTTCACGAAGGTATCGCGAGAGCCGTCCGTTGCGAGATCGTAGCCGACGCAACCAACAGCAGGGTCTTGATCGCGGAGGAGATTGCCCGCGTCGTCACGGGTTCCCTGACGCTTGAGGAAAGAGCCGTTCGTTCCATCGGGATCGAAAAGGTGGACGAGCGAAGACGTTTCGCGGAGCATGTCCGCAAGGACGTTCATAACCGTTGACTTGCCCGCGCTCTTTTCGTTCGCGGCGGCAATGTAGATGCTAGGCGCATTCGTGGACTTGGTAGCCATATCGTTCTTTTCCTTTGACGCGAGACTGTTAGAAATTGCGTTCGTCGTGGACGCCGCCCATGTCGGGTTCACTGTTCTTGTTTCCGGTTGACTTGCTTTCGGCGCGGGCGCGGTCTGCAAGTCCAGACTTCTTTCCGGTTGCCGTTCCGCTATCGGTTCCGGCATTCGTTCCGGCTGGCGTTCCGACTGTTGCCGCAGGCTGTTTCGTTTCAGCCGCCGCAGGCTTGACCGTCTTCTGGCTTTCCGAAGTTCCCGCCGTTGTGCGCGGGTTTGTCTTCCTCGGCTTCCTTCCCGGCTTACCATCGGTTTCGTCCTTCTGTTCCCCAGAGACTTCCGGCCAGTATTTGTTGAAGGTTCCGGCTGACATGGTAATGCCCGCCTCCTGGAGCGCCTTGACGATGTAGGCAGGGCTTGCGCCACGGGCCTTCATCTTCCTGACGGATTCGATAATCGTTGGGTGCGAAAGCATCGCCTTGATCGTCTTGATCTCGGGCGTGTAGCTTTCCGCCGCCTTATCCAGAACCGCCGCGATCTTATCGGGATCGAAGGCGTTACCCCGTTCGTCTGCCATTTCCTTGACTCCTCGCAAATCAGTTGCATCGAGTGTCATGGTGGCCGATGACCACCATTCATGTCAATAGCCGCCAAGCGGTAAAAGCGCAATCGCGAAACCATTCCATCACTCGTTCCATTCGGTTTCTCGCAGTCGTTCCTTAACGGAGCCTAAACAGTGGCAGGAAGGGAAGCGGATTTATCCAGATCGAGAGCGCAGGACGCGCCTAAGACATGGCAATCGAATGAAGGATATTCGCTCTTCATGCGTTCCGCCTGATCGCTCATAGAATGTTCGATTGCGGGTTTCTGTTCATAGCGCGACGGCGTTCCTAATATCGTTCGCTTTCGCGTTCCTATTATTGTTACGCTATCGTCGCTTGATGAGGTGGAGAGCGTTCCGCTTTGGGGATGATCGGAAGCGTTGGAGCATTCGCAGAGGAGGCCACCCATTATTCCCCATCTTGCGCTTTCGCCGCCGATAGGTGACTATGGGTTTTCCAATGACACAATAAGCACCGTTGGTGCAATTATTGCGTCATCGAAATTCGATGAAGAGCCGGAAACGCAAGGGTTTCATTGTCGGCGTAAATAGGAGTAATGACGATGGCGGGCAGACCGCGCAAGACCATCCCCGAAGGCTCGTCACAAGTGACCGTAGAGCTTCCAGATACCGTTATCGCGCTTATGGACGCCGCTATGGCCGTTCGCGGCATGAAATATCGTGGGGCTTTCATTCGCCAACTTATCGAAGCCCATGCCCTCCTCCTCCCTATCGCCTCCGAGCAGGCCAGCGAGATCGAAGAGACGCGGGAAATGTTCCGCGAGATCGTCGCCATGATGCGGGTTGTTCAGACCACGCAAGCCGACCTCATGAGGGCGCTTGATGTTGACGCCGAGGCCGAGGCCGCGCCGACGACGTGGGAAGAGTTTCACGACGAAGTAGAGCGTCAGGAGCGCGGCGACGATGCTTGATATTACCGCCGTCAATAGCGTCGAGTATTACCGCGATCAGGACAAGGACAGCCGCCGCGAAACCCTTCAATACCATACCGACAACGAGACTATCGAGCGCGGGCATGGGATGATGGGAACATGGTTCGTTCTTGGCGACCCTTCCGAATCATACAGCAGTGCGATCGTCGAGGGCGAGGCAGTCAGGTTCGAAGACCTTGAGGCATTGACCCGCGATGAGAACCCCGACGACGGCACTAGCTACGACATCAAGCGTTCCGGCAGCAACAAGACGTGCGCCCGCGACTTGACCCTTTCCGCCCCGAAGCCCGTTTCCGTTCTGCACGGGATCGGCAAGGCCGCAGGGATGGGAGCGGAGCAGGAAGCGGCTATGTTCAAGCTGATTGCCGACATTACCCACGACGGCCATAACCACGGCGTCAGGGCGGGCTTGCAACTGGCTTTCGATGAACAGGCATTCGCTGTTCGCTTTGGCAAAGGCGGCAAGAACCGCGCAGGCGCGACGTTCGTTGCGGCGGCAAAGTTCGACCACTTCACGAGCCGCGACGGCGACATGCAGTTGCATTCGCACGTCGTATTTCCGAACATTGCCCGCGCCCCAGATGGCACCGTTCGCGCTTGGGATAATCACAAGCTTACGGTTTTGAAGGGGAAGGTTTCGGCGGCTTATCGCGCTGAAATGGTGGACTACATCAAGACCGAATGCGCCAAGCATGGCATTCGAATCCACTTCTCCAAGGACGGCCGCAACTTCAAGATCGACGGTATCGATCCCGAGATTACACAGCACTTTTCCAAGCGCAGGACGGCCATTCTCAACAAGATGTATGAGAACGGCTACACGAACACGGCCAACCACCGGAAAGCCGCGCAGATGGTTTCCTATGGAACCCGTCGCGACAAGTCACAGCTTCCGCCAGTGCCAGAGCTTTACGACCGTTGGAAGTTCGAATTGGCCGCGTTGGGGCATTCGCCTGGTTCGCTCCTGGAAGCGATCCACGACACCGCCCGAGACATGGATAAGGCGGCTGACGACGAATGGAAGAAGATCAGGGCGGAAGCCGCAGAGAACGGCGAGACGCTTCCCGAGCTACGCCCCGACCTCGATGTTGAGAACGTGGCCCGCCATGCCGTCGAGAACATCACGGCAATGGATTCGGTATTCGAACGCGCCAAGTTCGAGACGACCATGCTTGAGGAGTTGCAGACCGTCGCCAACGCATCGACCGCGCTTGCGACGATCGAGGCCGTCAAGAACGACGGCGCTTATGTCCGCGTCGGAGTGAAGGGCCGTTCCAAGGAGGGCGTCTATACCGACACCCACACGTTGACGCAGGAATATGAGTTCATGGACTTGGAAACGTCCATGCGCGGGAACGTCGCCGCCATTGACCCCAAGTTCATCCGTCAGGCCATTGCCGAGGGCGTGGAGAAGACGGACGGTTCCGGCGAACGGTTCCACCTGAACAAGGAGCAAGAGGCTCTTGTGTGGCACCTGCTTTCCGGCTCCCAGAGGACGGACGGCATTGGTGACGCAGGCACGGGCAAGACGACAACGATGATCGTTGTTCGCCGTGCTTTGGAGTTGGCAGGCTACGAGCTGCACCTTGCCGCGCCGACGAACAAGGCCGTGACCGGACTTGCGAAAGAGCTTGGCATTCCGATTGAGCGCGGCATGTCGGTTGCCCGCTTCATTCAGGAATACGAGAAGGGCAACCTAAAGCTTGGCCCGAAGTCCTACGTTATCCTTGACGAGGCGGGCATGGTTGACCGCGTGGGCTTCCTCAAACTGGATCGCATCGCCAAGGCCACGGGTTGCCGGATCGGAGCCGTGGGCGACCCGAAACAGCTTCCGCCAGTTCAGGCAGGCGCACCCTTCCGCATGACCACAGAGGCATTCGGCGCGGGCCGTCTCTTGGAGATCGCCCGACAGAAAGAGGCATGGGCGCGGCAGGCGTCGAAAGACCTTGCGGGCGGTAACGTCAAGGATGGCATCATGGCTTACGCGGATCGCGGCCACTTGCACATTCTCGACAGCACCGAGACCGTCTATGACAAGACGATTGAAACCGTCATGGAGTTTGAGCGGGCAAACCCCGGCAACACCCTCCTCATCTCCCCTACCAACTCGGAAAGGCGTCACCTCACCCGCCGCGTGATCGAGCAGAAGATTGAAGCGGGCATCTACACGGGCGAACCGATCTTTGTTGACCACTACGAGCGCGGTTCCGACGACGTGCATAACTCCGCGATCTATCAAGGTTCGACCATCGCCCTTGCGGAAACCGTCACCTACGAGGGCGAACGGTATCCCAACAACGCAATCGGCCAGGTCGTGAAGATCGAGCGGCAGGGCGACCTTGAGCCATTCGTGACCGTCAAATGGGAAGACGGCCGACAGGCCACGTTCCAGCCGTCGAAGTTCGTTGGCTTCCGCGAGGAGGGCGACAAGAACGCCAACGTGCCGCGCTTTGCCCCCGCCGACTGCCTCACGGAATACCAGTCTCAAGGGCTTTCCATCCCGAACGTCGTTCGCCCCTTCACCAGTGCGACGACGACGCAGAGCGCATACGTTTCGATGACCAGACACAAGCAAAACTTTGTCGGGATCATCGACGGGAGCCGGATCGAGAACGATCTGACGACGAAGGAAGGAAAGACCTTCTACATGGAGAAAGGCGGCGCAAGCCGTCAGGAGGACGACAGGCCGGAAACCGTTGTGACCAAGGAAACGATCCTTGAACGGTTTATTGAGGAATGCGAGCGCACCAACTCAAAGGCTAACGCTTGTGACTTTCTTGGCGGCGCGAAATCATTCCATGAGAACTACCGCGAGCATTACGACGCGAAGTTCTCTTTGACGAATGATCTCCATAAGCCAGAGAGTAGGGAGGAAAAGAATATGGACAATCAGGCGGAACAAAAACCCGACGCGGAAGCGAACGCCGAGAAGATCGCAAAGCGGAACGCAATCCCTAACTTCCGCGTTCGCGGGATCGGACGGACAGGCGCACAGGTTGCGAATGTCGAAGCGACGGCGGGCGCGAAAGAGCTTGCCCAGATCGCGGAACGCCGCATCGCCGCCACGGCGGAACCCGAAATCGCCAAAAGCCCGAAGGTGCAGGCGATCAGGGAAAGGATCGCGGCAAACAAGATTGCGAAGGAAAATCCGAGGGATCGCCACCAGTTCAAGGGCGGCAGGATCACGCCCGAGGAAATGGAAATGTTCAGCCGTCATAACCTCAAGGAGTATGTCGAGAAGAACGGCGGTAATATCCGCGACAAGCACAAGGACGAGGGAACGCGCATGTCCGCTGGTGTTGAATACCAGATGGAACACCCCGCGCTTGGCAAGTTTGCCGTTACGCAATTCCGAGGCGGATCGTGGGGCTTTATGACTTTCGACAAGACGACGAACGGCAACATTGCCGAGTTCAAGGCGGCGGTTGAAGGTATTTCCAAAATGGAAGCTTACCACGCGCTGCGCCATGAGTTCGGAACCGCGCCGACTGAATCGAGCGGCGAGTTCAAGGCAAAGTCCAAGGTCGAAATGTCCTTCCGCGACCGCATGGAGAAGGTTCTTGCCGAACCCGCCAAGCAGGCCAAGGAATGGATCGCCACGAATTGGGAAGCCGCCCAGAAGGGCATTGCGGCCTATCTCTATAACCGTGGCCTGACGAGGGAAACCCTCACCCACTTTGCGGATGATATTCGCCTTGAGGGCAAGCAGAGCCGCGACGGCCGGAACGATGGCGGCGTTATGTTCGCCATGCGCGACGGCGCGGGCAACCTGACGGGCTACACCCGCAAAGGAAGCCAGATCGACCCCGACACGGGCGCACCGATTGCCCGCGCCGCAGGCGGAAGCGTCAAACACCTTGTGCGCATGGGCGACCAGACCGACCCCAAGCGCATCTATGTTGGCGAAACCGTCATTGACTGCATGAGCCGTTGGCAAATGGACGGATCACCCGAGAAGACCTTGCTTGTGGCGACGAGCGGCCGGATGAACGAGCGGGAGCAGGCCGACCTTTACGAGTTGGCGAAGCGTCACCCCGGCGCGGAATGGAACCATTGCCGCCAGAACGACGAGATCGACCCGAAGACAGGACAGCGGCCGAACGACGTTCACCTTGCCGAGACGCGGCAGGCCGTTCTTGAGGCCAACCCGCAGGCGCAGTTCATCGAGCGGAAGCCGCCCGAGAACGTCAAGGACTGGAACGACGTTGTTAAAGCCGAGTTTGAGGCGACAAAGGCCCAGAGCAAGCCGCAGGAGCCGACAGAGAGCCGACAGAACAACCGGGATCAGGAAGCCCAGATCAGGGCGGAACGCCAACGTCAACAGGAGGAGGCCCGCCGCAAGGCCGAGGAGGAGAAGAACAAGAACGGGCCGAGCCGCTAACCCTCATTCTTCCCCCTACCCTCTAAGATCAGGCCGCATCGAGCGGCCTTTTCTTTTGCCGATTTCGGTTCAGCCTGGAACGCTTCCGATGAGGGTAATAATACGGAGGCGGGAGGGTAAAAATACCCTCCCCTAGTAAACAACGAAGCCGAAGTTTTCGGGCTTTTCCTTGATCCGGCCGAAGCCTTCAAAGAGCGCGGCGGTTGAGATCGTCCTTGCCCGTTCCGGCATCATTTCCAGCCCCTTTGACAGGGCTTCCCGCCATGCGTCACCCCTGCCCCACGCTTCCGCCCATGCAAGCGCCAGATCGTCGGAACGCCGAGTGTCGCGCATTGCCTCAAAGAGCAATCCGGCTTGCATGAGATCCTTTGCGGACTTCTCGCGGCCATGACCATCCGTAAGCCGTCGCGTTGCCACAATGACCTTGTGGACGGCATACCGTTCGGGAGCCGGAACGAGGACAGACACGCCCGAGCCGTGAAGGACAATCGCCCGCACGGGTTCGTAGATCAGGAAATCTAGGAAGCGGAGCGGTTCGGCCGACGCGCCGCCAAGGGCGGGCATGGGCGACGGCTTACCCGTGAAGTCATCGCTCCCCCTATTGCCTGTCAGAAATTCCACCCGATAGCCGCCCTTGTTCACGAACGCGGTTGATCCATGCTTGCCCGAAGGGTGCGGGATCGCACGGAACGAGGGATCGACGGCATGGAGAACGTCGAGGATCGGGGGAATAGAATCGAGGACTTCCGCCGACACGGCGAAATCTTGCGCGAAATCCGCGTCACCAGTTTGAAGGGAGGCGGTAGGGAGACGGACGCCGAGTAGGCCAGCATAGCAGCCGAAAGCGACGGTTCCGACGAGGACGCCACGGAGCCGGAAAAGGCCAGCGTTCGCCAAGGCTTCCACGACATCGCCAGACAGGCGTTCGGGCGTCGGCAAGTAGGCTTCCCGCGTCAGGGTCGAGACGAGTTTACGGCGGGCGCGGAGATCATCCTTGACCGCTTGGAAGTCAGAGACGCGGCGGGAAATCTCTTCATCGTCCGCAGGGCCGACATAACGCCGCTTTTGCCCCGGCTGATCGAAATACCAGTAAGCGCGGCCTTTGACAGGAACCGAAACGAAGTTGCCATCAGTCGGAAAGTCCGTCGAGAACGCGCCGTCAAGGGAGCGTTGCCCGAGTTCGGCAAGCATCGTCGAATACATGAGATCAATGGTCTTCAAGGTCACGCCCCTGCCCGCCTTTAGCGGCCCGTTATAAGCTTTTAGCGGAAAAGTTATAACACTTAGCGCGGGAGCATCCAAGCCCTTGTTTTCTCGGCATTTGGTAACGGTTGTTTCACTTTGAATCAACGTCGAACGCCGCGGTTTACCTCTCGTTGTCCAGGCGATCGCAAAGGTGCTTGCCAAAGCCGGAAACTCCTGGGCTCGGAGTCAACGGCTCAATAACCTGTTGACGTATTGAGGCAACAAAATGGGAAATCTCGTGACCACATCGCTTGTCCTCACGGACGATCAACAGAGACTTTTAAAGAACGTCGCCGCCGTTCGCATGATGCGAGGCCAGCAACAGACCGCCTCCGTGTCGGAGGTTGTTAGGGATTTGATCGAGCGGAATGCGCCCGCCCTTCAAGCCGAAATTGAAGGAGCGAAGAAGTGACCGAACACGCACGACAGATCATTGCGGCCGAGGAGTTGCCGCCGACCGACAGCGCGGCCGAGATCGAGGCCGTTTCCAAGACCGCAGACGGCGAGGCATTCGATCCGGCGACGGGCGAACTTATCGGAAACCAGCCGACCCAGACCGAGGAGCCGCAGGCCGCGCCGGAAGCCCCCAAGGTTGAACTCATTGACGGCCTAGACCCTGAAACCGACATTGCGCTTGTCGTTTCCCGTGGGCATGTGAACATCGCCCGCGCACAGCAGATCACCACGCTTTTGACGCCAGTTGCTATGTCGGCGGCTTTCGTCGCCGTCGTTTCTCTGGCGGCGGCAGTGGTTCAGACTTTCAGCCCCTTTATTGGAGCGTCCGCGTTTTTCTACTGGATCAAGGTGGGCTTGCTCGTCCTTTGCTTCGGCTCCTATCTGTTGGAGTGGGCGCGGAACCGTAGCGTTCTGCTAGGGCCGATCTTACTCGTTCCCATCGCCGCTATCGTAGTTCTGAACATCGCCCAATATCCTTCCGGCCGTCAGCTTTACGGCGAACCCGGTTTTGTGTCGTCGCTCTTCACATTCGACCGCGACACCTACTTTGACTTAGGCGGCGGCTTGCGTGGCGGGCCTGATTTCCGTTGGATGGCTGACTACAAGCCCATGCCGGAAAGCCTGTCAGTGGCCGACTATGGCCGTTTGACCGATGCCCTGTCCAAGGACATTGCGGCAAAGGGCATGGAGGCGGCCGAGTGGTCGAACGTGGCCGAGCTGGTCAAGGCTCCGATCATCACCCGAGGCGAAAAGGCGATCCTTGAACACGGCGACAAGCTGAAAACAGGCGTTGTCGTCGTTCCCCATGACCTCCGCATTGTTGCCGTTCTCGCGCATGTCGAAGGCAAATGGAGCGCGGCCGTTGTCGGTGGCGGCAATTGCACCGTGCTTCTTGGCCCCGCGCCGCAGGGATGCCGCGACAACAACAACCCCGACAACTGGCAGGCTGGCGATTTCCGAATGCTGATCGAGCGTTTCGAGATCAAGACCGCCGAGGCCGCGCAGGAGTAATCGACCATGAAACTCACCCTGAATCCGTTCCACTACGCCCGCAAGCTTGCGCTCAAGACGGTTGCCAAGGCAGACGTTGTTTTCGCGGCCGAACGCAATCCGCTTCTGCGTGGCGACGTTCTCGCATACGCCGAGCAGTCCTTTCCGCGTGATCGCTTCCCGACAATGTGGAAGCGCATCCCCGCCGATCTTCGCCGCTCTGTCCTCTGGGATGGCCGACTGTTGAACGGCGCATATCCGGCCGAACTTGCGAAAAAGTGGATGACTGACGAGGTTGTTGCCGAGATCGCGGTTAAGTCCGCAATCCGCGCAATGAAGTTTACCGTTATCCTGACGGTTCTCTTCGCTTTGATCGGCATTCTGCCAAAAGCAGGCTTTGGCGGGGTAGGGCCAAGCTATCCGCAATGGGCCGCAGACGCGGGCGTTTGGCTTCCGATCATCGGCTACTACATCGCCGCCACCATCGAACAGTTCGGCGGAATGATTGTGGGGCTTTTGACAGCCGCCACCCCGCCGCTCCTCCTTTTCCCTATCCTCTGGCTTTCTGGCTTCTCTGCCGGAATGCGCGGCGTTTGGGAGCAGGCTTCCGAACCCTATCGCGACCCGACCCGTGACACGGCCTTGTTCTGGAAGAGCAACGCCGCGACCCGCGAAATGCAGTATCTCGCATATTGCCGCGAGGTTGAGCAGGCGACGACGCGCCTTGCCGATCAGCCAGTTATTCCCGTGGGCAAGGCTTCCGGCATGATCCGCGCCCGAGGCGACAATGAAGCGCCGAGCCGTGGGCAGATCGTCGGTTTCGACGGCGAGAGCATTCGCCAGCACTTGCTTGTTCTAGGCGGCACGGGATCGGGTAAAACCCGCCTCATCATGCGCCCGCTCTTCCGCCGCCTTATGAACGCGGCATGGGGGGAGGGGCATAAGATCGGAGCCTATGTCACCGATGGCAAGGGAACGCTTTGGCGCGATCTTCAAAAGGCTGTTGCCCACCGTGAGGACGTTCGCATTCTGGGAACGGACGCAGGCCAGTTCGGAATCGACCTTGTGCAGGGCATGTCGCCGCTAGAGGTATCGACCACCTTTAAGGCCGTTTCCGGTCAGGTGGCGGGCAAGCCTTCCGACGACTTCTGGCCGGAAAGCGCATCGCTCTTGCTCATGCACGCTGCCACAATCGCCCGCTCTATCAAGTTTCATCAGCCGACCGTTGATGAATGGGCGCGGAAGTGGCGGATTGCACCCTACAGCTTGCTTGGTATCGCCCGCATTGCATCGCAGGAGGATACGACCAAGTATGCTTGCCGTCGTATCCGCGAGATCGCCCTTGAGGTTGCCGAAGACCTCACGGAGCAAGAGGGCGACGATATGCTTGAGGCGTTGGCTTCCGCCGACTGGCTCGAAAACACGTTCCTTGAACTTGCGGCGAACACCCGTTCTAGCATCGTTGCAAACGTCAACGTGGTTCTCGGCAAGCTGATGGGCGCAAGGGAGATCGCGCACCGCTTTTGCAGTGGCATCTACGAAAACCAGTGCGACGTTGACCATGCTTTGAAGGGCGGAATCCTGTTCGTGAACGTCGGGGAAACCGAACACGGCATGGCCGGAAAGGTTGTCGCGACGTGGCTCAAGACGCGGCTCTACATCATGGCGAAACGCCGTCTGATCACCGCGCCGGAAGAGTGCAAGCAGAACTCTTGCGCCCTGTTCTGTGATGAGGCGCAAATGCTTGTCACGACGGGGCCGGATTCGGATTCGACGTTCCACAATATTTCCCGCGAAACTGGTGTGTTCGCTATCTTTGCAACCCAGAGCCTTGCCGCCTTGAAGCAGGTTCTTGGCGAGGACGCTTGCGCTAACCTCGTCAACCTTTTGCGCTCGAAAATCATCCTTAAAACGGAAGAGCTTTCGACCCTTCATTTCGCCCGCGAACTGGTAGGGGAGTGCGTTCGCGGTTGGGAGTATGACGACGGCTTGTATGCCACGCAGGCGGCGCGTGAATTGCACTATGGCAAGATGACCGCGCCGGAAATCCGGTTCAATTTCAGCGGCGGGCCGATCTTCACCGCGCCCACCCATCAGCGGGCCAGCTACGACGCGTCGTTCTGGTGGAGCTACATCAGCAGGGCGCGGCCGAAAGCCCCGTCAGGACAGATGGGGGCGGATGATCGCGGCATGTATATGTCGCTTGCCCAACGCGAAGAAGACCGCAACCGCGCAAACATGGTTGAGGGCTTGCAGACCCGCCCGAAGCTTGACCTTGACGAACTGCTGTTGGGTTCCGGCCTTGCGTTCGCCGTGATCCAGAGGGCGGGCGGCGACCGTTCCGACATCATCGACCTTGAGGCCGAGGAGTTGCAGGCCGCTTAATCGGCCAGACAGCCCCGATCGTCGAGCAGGAAGAGGCGGCTTAGTTGCCGCCTTTTTCATGTCAGGAGGTAGGGGGAAAGGCGGGATTTGGTGCCGCGCCTGGTCGCCTTAACGAGATCCTTCCAGGAACGATCAAATTGCACCTTTTGGCTTAATGTTTCGGAGTCAAAAAAGGCCAAAAACGCAAGCAAATTCCGTTGACGAAGGTGGACAAAGGCCACTATTATAAACCGCGAGTGCGAGGGATCGTTTACCGTCTTCACAACCGGAATCTGAACCCTTGCCCGATACAGTTTTGCGTAACCGAGGCAACCGCATGGATCAGCAGATGACGAGCATTTCAGACCGCATTCGTGCGGCCATTGCCAACAGCGATGACGGCAATTCCGAACCCGTGACGACAGCAGGCGAGGGCGCACCCGCCCGCGTGTTCGACGCCAACGACTATGCGGCGAAGCCGTGGGTTGCCGCGATCTTCCGCGCCGTCGAGGACAGCCGCCAGACCACGGAAGCCAAGGCCGCGAAGGGCCAGCCGGAAGCCCCGGCCGATTTCGATTTTGACACCGCCTTTGAGGACGAACCGGACGAGTTTTTCGGCCCTGTTTCCTCCTCCCTATCCACTGACAGCGAAGCGTTTGCGTAAGGAGTAACACCGATGGCAAGAATCCCGATGAACCCTTATGCCGACGACGAGCATAACGAAAACCGTTCGGCTCCCCCCGGTTTCCTGACGAGCGTAAACACCGACAAGCGGGCAGACTACGAGGCCGAGCAGATGGCCGAGGAGATCGACCCTGAATCCCGCCAGTTCACCGATGAGGAGGCGCGGCATATTGCCGAGCGTCAGCTTTGGAACGAGCAGGACGCAAAAGACGAGAGCGAAGTTCTCAAGACGCCGGAAATGGACAAGCTTTCGGAAGCCGACCAAGCGGCGATCATCAGCGCGAGGATCGACATTCAAAACGAGAAGGAGGAGCGCGGCAATCAGATCGTTGCCGCTCACCTGACGAGCGAACAGATCGCCGCAGTCGAGCAGGGCCAGACCGTCGTAAGTGGGAACCTCAAGTTTCAGCAAAACGAACAGGGCCAGTTCACCGGAGGCCACAAGGATGGTTCCAAGCAGGAGCTTATCGACATCGACCGCGTGAAGGAGATCGTCGGGGAACGGGAGCAACGGAAGGAGGCCGCACACGCCGACCCGAAGCATGAGGCCGTTTCCCAGACCTTCACCGCCGAGCAGTTCAAGGCGATGGAGAGCGGCGACACCGTGAAGCGCGGCGATCAGACGTGGAAGATCGAGGACGGCCAGTTGAAGGGCGAAAACTCGCAGGGCGGCAAGTCCAGCTATAACGCCGAAGTCATTGGCGAGAAGATCGCGGATCGTGAGGCCGAGAAAGCCGCCAAGATCGAAGCCAAGGCGCAGGCCGAGCAGACAAAAGCCGCGTCGTTCGAGCTTTCTTCCAAGGACGTTTCCGCGCTCCAGAAGGGCGAGACTGTCACTAAAGGCCCGATGCAGTATCAGCGCGACGGCAAGGAGATCGTTGCTTCCCTCAAGGGCGCACCGGAGCAGGGAACCCGCGTTGATGGCAACACAGTTAAAGCCGCCGTCGAGAAGCGCGAACGCGCCCAGAACCAACTTGCCACCCACCTGGACACCAAGCAGATCGCGGCTTTGGAGAAGGGCGAGACTGTCAAAGTGAACGGCATTGAATGCCAGAAGCGCGGGCAAGAGCTACAGGCCACAGGCCCGAACGGAACGACCCACACCCTCAAGATGGACGAGGTAAAGGGTAAGGTAGCGGAACGCGAAATGGCCGCGCAGAAGACGGCTTCCGCTGATCGCTCGAATACCCTTGCGACATCAGCCGGAACGAGTGCGGAAGGTTCCGCATCAAAAAAAGTGAACGCGGAGCCGACCAAGGTGGAACGGCTCCGCGACATGGGCGAGGGCGCGAAGATGACGGAAAAGAGCGGTAACAGCTACTCTTTCGATCATAAGACGAATGAGCTTGTGCGTCATGACAAGGACGGCAAGGAGACAGGCCGGAAGCCGTTCGAGGAAGTCAAGAACGCTGAACTGAATTGGAAGGCGCAACAGCAGGAAGCCAACAAGGCGAATGAGAAGGGGAACGACAAGGCGAATGCAAAGACGCCGAGCGAGAACCAAAACGTTGACGCCGAGCAGAAGAAGCCGACGACGAAGGAACGCCGTAAGGCATTAGCCGAAGAAACCAATGCCGGAAAGCACCCCGAACACGCCGAGCGCGTGAACGCGATTAAATCGGCGGCTATGGAAGGAAAGCAGAAGAGCGAAGAGAAGGACGCCGCGAAGAACGCGGAGCCGCCCAAGGTCGAGAACAACAAGAAGAAAGAGGATGAGCTTGCGAAATGACCGACAAGCCCTTTGATTTCGGCACGTTCGAGCCTGACGATACCACCGCCGAGGACATGACGGCCAAGGCAAACGAGTTCTGGGAGCGGCCGATGTTCAGCCCCGAAGAGCTTGCGCAGATGGATGAAACAGCGAGGGCATTTTGCGCCCTCGTCCATCCTCCTCACCCGACGATGCAGTAAGGAGTTCCCGTCATGAAAAAGCAGATTGCCACCGCCGTTATCGCCACTCTGTTGACCACGACCGCCGCGCCCGCGCTTGCGAACGACGCCGTGCGGTTGGGCGTTGGCATTCTGGGGCTTGTCATCAACGAGGCCGCGAAGGGCAGGGGCGGGAACGCCCGACAGCCCCGCAAGGGCGATCAGCTTATTGGCCGCGTTGGCGAGGAGCCGCGCCGGAACAGTGGTTCCCGAAACCGCAACAAGGTTGCACCCGTCGCAGGAGGCGCGGCAGTTGCCGCCGTCGCGCTTGCCCTTCCCGAGGGCGCGGCCGCACCTATCCCGCTTCCGAAGCCGACCGCCGAGGAAATGACGGCTTACCTTGCCAGTGTGGACACTCTTCCCCCTATCTCCTCACCAGTGGACGGCGCGGAGATCGAGCTTGCCGATGAAATCCCCATGACCGACGAGCAGGGGCGGTTCTGGGGCAATGTATCCCCCGAAGACGCGGAGAAGATCGCCCGCGCCGAGCGTGAGCTTGGCATGAAGCTTTCCGTTGCCATTCCCGCGATCACGGGCTTGAAGGAGCCGCAGGCTTCCGTTCAGGTTGCCGACAGCAAGCCCGCCGAGTTCCCGATTGTCGCGGGCGCAGACATGGCCGCGCAGGGCCAGCCGGAAGCCGCCCGTTATGGCACGATCTGGAATCTTGATCGCACCAAGGGAACCCTTCTCGATGAAACGCAGATGATCTGGTGCGACGAGAGCGCGGACGTCATCGCGCAGATCGACAAGGCCACCGACGACGGCATGAAGCGTTCCGACGCTATCCGCCAGTTCTCGCAATACGGGGAGCCGTGCCGAACGAAGGAATATCTTGCCCGCGTTGAGCAGGAACGCCTTGAGGTCGAACGGCAATGGGCCGAACGCCGCGCCCGTGCAGAGGCCGAGGAAGCCGCCCGCGTGGCTACGGCGGAAGAGGAGCGCAAGGCCGCTATCGCCGCCCGTGAGCGCGTTCGCGCCGAATACGAGGCCGCACAGCGCAAGGCCGAGGAGGAGCGGCAGGCAGAGATTGCCGAAGCCAAGCGCCGCGCCGAGGAGGAGGCTCTTCTTGGAGCCGCCCCGGCCGTCGATCCTTCCGCCATGACCGCAAGCGTGACGGAAGCCGCCGCCGCCGTTGTCGAGACGAAAACCGATCTCGAGAACGCCGCAGGCGACAAGGCCGACGCGATCCAACAGCCCGCCAAAAAGCCGAAACTCGATTTGTGAGGGCAACGCCATCATGGATATTCAGCGTTTCTTGACGCTTGGCGCGGGCGACAATTTCGGCCACCCCATTCAGCTTGTCGCGGTAGTTGCCGCCGCAGGCGGCATCTATTGGTTCGTGTCAGGCGACCCGACGCAGACCAAGCAGAGCGAATGGGAACAGCAGTATCAGGAAGCGACCTATCAGGACGCTTGCCCCCGATACTTTGCCAACGACACCTTGAAGGAGGAAAGCCCCTTCTATTGGTGCGAGGACTACCGCGACCGACTGGCAGGCGGCGAGATCGCGGCGAAGCCGAAGCCGACCAGTTCGGCCAGCCGCGCCGAGTTCGATGCCATGTTGAAAGCCGCCGAGTAAGGAGCCGATACCATGCAGGACATTTCAGAAGCCCTTACAAGCCCCACCACGAAGACAGGCGCGATCATGTCGTTTTGCGTTTTCTCGTTCCTCTGTTTCGGAGGCGGGGAATGGCTCTTCGGCGGGCCAACCGCCCATCAGGCCCGATTTATGCAGGAACGCTATCGGAGCGAGTGCGTCGGAACGGGTTGGGAAGCGCGTCAAAGCGAATATTGCCGCACCCACAACACGGACGGTTCCGAAATGACGGAATCCGAGATCGCGGCCCGAGATCACGCCGAGGGTGCGCGGGCAAGTTCCCGCCCCGTCGTCAGTGCCAAGGCACCAAGCGCGTCCGACCGTGCCGAGTTCGAGGCTCTTTTGATGGACGCCAGCCGCTAGTCGGCTATTTCCGACCTTATGCCCCTCAATGTCGGTTATTTCCGACACCAGAGGTTCCGACAGGGTGGCTTTCGAGCCGCCCTTTTTGTTGCCCGCAGGGCGCGGCCGAGGCCGATCCTATAGAGCGCACGGGCGGGGGCAGTCAGTCCCGGTTCCCGCGTGGCGGCGCTATGCTGAACCTCCTATGGCTACCCTTTTTCCGCCCTTTGGCGCGTCGAGAATTCCCGGTTTCGCGGCAAGCCGCCGCTATGCTGAAACCTCCGATGTTCTTCATTGTCTGCCCTTGCTCCCACCGTCGTTCACGCAAGGAGAGGGATCGCCGGCGGCTCTCCAGGGCTACGCCAGGCGCAGCCTTATCGATCGTCGATCGATGACGGGCAAGGGATGCCCGAAAAGGCAGGCGATAGGGAAGAAAGCCGCGGCCTTGAAAAGGGCTGAAAAGCAAGCAAAATCAGTTGACATAAGTGGACATTGGCAACTATTATATAGAGGCCAGTCCGTCACCTGGGCGGCTACTTTTGGAGGTGTTTTGTAATGAGTTCGACACGTCAAGTTCCGCCCGCGTTGGCCGTTCTCGGCTTTCTCGGTGCCTGTTGGTATTCCGGCGTTCTCGGCATGGCGTGGGATAGCTGGTCAACGCACTACGCCCGCTTGCAGGCGGAAAAAGCCCGCGTGGCTATCGTCCGTAAGGCGGGCATGGAACAGGCTTTCCCGACCGTCTGCCCTGACTATTACGCCGCCAGTTGGTTTGATCGCCAATGGAGCTATCGAGTGTTGCGGTGGTGCGAGGACTACCGCGACCGCTTCCCGCAGGAGGGTTGAAATATGGATTATATCTTGAGCTTCATCCCTTCCCTGTCGTGGTGGCAGTGGGTTGGGGTCGGTTTCGCGGCTACGCTCTTTGCGCCCCGCGTCGTCGGTGGCCTTATCATCGTTACCGTTCTTGGAGGCTTGGCGACCGTCGTTGTGGTCTGCTCCTATATCTTTCTCTCGACGCTGGTTCCTATGGTTGTTGGCTCTTGGCAGGCCAACGAGGCATCGAACATGAGAGCGCGAGGCTACGACAAGCCGGAGTATCGTGCCGAGATCGCGGCGACCGTCTGCCCCGGCTATCAATCGGCATGGTGGTTCGAAAAGACGTTCAAGGCCGAGACGCGGTTGCTGTCATGGTGCGAGGGGTGGAAGGGCAATGAGTGACACCGCCCCCATGATCCGGCTTGTCGGCGTTTCCGCGCTATTGCTTGCCGCCACGGCTACCGTGCAGGCCGTCATTCCAGAATCCGACCCGTGGGCCGATCCATCTTATCGGAATGCAGAGGGTTGGCGGGTATGTTCCGGCTATCTCGACAGGACGCCCGAGGAACGCGCCACAATGCCCGCGTGGTGCGAGGATTGGGCAACAGGAGACGTTTAGCATGACATACGAGGATCGCGTTCCATCGACCATTCCGACGCCCGCAGAGCTTGCCGCCGCGCCCGTTATCGACCGTTGGCAAGTCATCGAGTCCGGCCCGTGGATGCACGGCCAGTTGTGGGGCTACTTCCGCAATCATCCCGAGATCGCAGACGGCACCTATGCCCACTCTTCCCCTGTCATCTATCTTGAGGCCACGGAGCGGCCGACATGGGCAGTCACGCGCAAACGCATCTATCGGCTTGGCGACCCTATGGGCGCGGCCGAGAAGCGCATTCGTGAGATCGCGGCAGGGTTCGGGATCACGGCCGAGCGCGTCTTGCTTGACGACCTGGTTGACAAGTGGGGAGAGCTTTCCGGCGAAAGCGGGGAACAGGCCGACGAGGTGGAGCAGTTGGCTATCAACCTTCGACGGCGCGAGTTGGTCGATCCTGACGAAATGTTCGAGCTGATCGGCAACTACATTTGCGAGAAATATGCCGCCAAGCAGGCTTGATCGGAGCGCGGCCGACTCTATAACCCGACGCGATCCATGCGGCGGATCGAGCATGAAAGAGGCGGCTTAATTGCCGCCTTTTTCTTTGTCATCGCGGAGCCTTAGAATTGGCCGCTATCGGGCAACTCGCCCACTAGATGCGCGTGTTTCTCGCATGTGGTTTTCCAAAGGTGCGGCCCCTTCCGCAAATGCCCCGGCCTCCCGCATTCCTCGCACGTCTCTGTTGAGAACAGCTTGTAAGCGTCACGGATCGCCTTGATTTCGTCCTTGTGCGTCCAGTCGTGGTCGATGTGGAGAACCATCGCCCCGAACTTCTCCTTGCCGCCTGTCACCTTTGGAGGGCCGGGGATCGCGGTCAGTTTCGTGAGAGCGTTCCGCAGGATTTGCTCCCATCCCGGCCCGAAAGCGAACTTCGCGTCCGGCTCGACGACATAGCCGAATTGCTCGAAAACGTGCAGGAACTTCCGCCTTTCAAATTCGGCGCGGGCTTCCTCAAGGGCTTCTGCAGTAAACAGCACCTCCGTCTTTTCGTGCCAGAACTGGCCTTCGAATGGCTCCACCTTTGACGCCGTGATTGCGCCTGTCTCCATCAGATACATGATGTTGTAGCGCATTACCCCGAGCCGTTCGGCGGCTTCCTTGAGCGTCAGCATTTCCATGTTCGTCACCTTCGGTTCTTGCGCCCTTTATAGGGGCTTTCGAGGAGATAGGGGGGGAAGTCGGGCAGGTTGTCAATGGGCATCATGTAACATTGAATGAATTAACAAATCCGTTAACCATTGGCGGAAAGATCGAGGCAAAAGCAGGGTCAAAAGCGTTTACAAGGTGCCCAATGGGCACTATTAATAGGGGCATCGGAACACACAAACGGAGCCTTTCGAAATGACCAAGACGACCTCTTTTGTTTCCCCTTACAAGCTCATCACCGACAAGATCGTTTCCGCCCTGGAACAGGGTGTTGCCGCATGGGTGAAGCCGTGGAAGTCCAAGGGTGCGGTTGTTGCTTCTATGCCCATGAATTTCACGACGAAGACGACCTATCGCGGGATCAATACCGTGATGCTCTACTGCGCTTGCATCGATAACGGTTGGGACGTTCCGGCGTTTGCCACGTTCAAGCAGATCAAGGCCGCAGGCGGTCAGGTTGTGAAGGGAGCGAAGGGCGAACACGTCTATTTCATGTCGAAGATCGAGCGGGAGCCGAAGACCGAGGAGGAGGCCGCGAAGGTCAACGAGAACGGCAAATATGAGCAGTTCATTTTGAAGGGCTACACCGTTTTCAACATCGCCCAGACCGAGGGCTTGGAAGTCAACATCGAGGGTATGGCGAAGCCGAGCGAAATCCCGGCCGACGTTCTCGACCTTTGCAACGTTGTTGGCGTGAAGTTGGCACATGGCGGCGACCGCGCATTTTATCAGCCTGTCACGGACAAGGTGACGATGCCCGCCCCCGAGGCGTTCGAAACCCTGTCGCACTACAAGGCGACGGCATTCCATGAAGTCGGCCACGCTACGGGCCACGCAGACCGCCTTAACCGCACGTTCGGCAAGAAGTTCGGAGATCAGGCATACGCCTACGAGGAGCTTGTTGCAGAGCTTTCCGCCGCGTTCCTTTGCATGGAGTTCGGAGTTGAGGGGCAGTTGCGCCACCCCGAATATATCGCCTCTTGGATCAAGGTTCTGAAAGACGACGACCGCGCATTCTACAAAGCCGCCGCCGACGCGCAGAAGGCTTTGGACTGGATCAGGGAGCGGGCGCAGTTGGGAAACGGCGCTGACGACATGAGGGAGGCGGCTTAGGCCGCTTCCTTCCCCCAGATCGAGCAGGAGCCGACCAAATGACCGACCAGACCGAAGACAACCGCAAGCTTGCCGCCGAGTTCGCACAGGCCGCATTCGAAGACGCTTGCGAGGCCCGCGAGGGCGAACCCATTCCCGGCAGCATGTCGGCTTTCGACATCGCAGGCGTTGCCATGCAGTGCAAGGACGAGGCCGAATTGCGGTTCAGCGTCCGCATATCTGCAACGATCGATGAGGATTGGAATTGGCGCTTTTTCTAGCGCCGTTCACCCATCCTTTTCCCTATCTCCTAACCCATCCCCCATGAGTTTCTTGTAAGTTGTAAGGCAGGCATAGCATGACCCAGACCCAGACGACCGCCCCCACCATGACCCGCGACCAGATCGCAACCGCCGTTTCCGACCTCCGCCAGATGCGGTTTGCGATTGCCGACTTGCAGGGCATCGCTTGGAGCATGATCACACTGGCGAGGACAAACGACGACATTCCAGCCGAGTTGCGCGAGGACATGGAAGCGGCAATCGCTTTGATTGACCGCGCCGACAAGATCGCAGGGGCGCGAATGGTGGAACTTTACCACGCGCCCACCCTCAAGGCCGCAAACGACATCGAGGAGGAGAAGGCGGCTTAGGCCGTCTTTTCCCGCTTCCGAGGATCCACGCATGTTCAAGGAAACCGACACCACCGCCGAAGCCAAGCGTTACCGCATGGCGCAGATGATCGAGAACAACGGAATCGAGGGCGCGGCGACCGACCCCGCGCTTGTCGTCATCATCGAGCGGGGCGCGGCCGAAGGGCTTTCTCAAGATGAGATCGCCGCCCGCGTGATTGCCCAGATCGAGGCCGAGCAGGGAGAACAGGAATGAGCCGTGTTCTTTCCCGCCGCCTAGTCATCGAATGGCGACCGTTCGAGGCCGCAGACGGCCGGGAGATCGCATTTGCGCACTTCCCCGAGCCGTTCCAGATGGACGACGCGGAGTTTGCCGCGTTCGAGGCCGTAACGTCCGCATGGAGCCGTCAGCATTGGCAGGGCATGGGCGAGGTCCGGCAGTCCGAGGGATCGCCCGCCGACCTGATCGCCGCCCTTGCCGCGCTTGGCTACGAGATCGAGGAGCGCGGGAGCCGATGAGATACCACGACGCCCTTTGCGCTACCGTCAGCCTTGCCGAGGCACAGGCCGAGTTGCGCCGCCACGGGATCACCGCGACCGTCGCAGACGACGGCACCCTTTCCTGTCAGGAAACAGGGGAGAAGATCGCGGAGCCGATAGAGCCAGACGGCTACGAGGGAGCCGACATTATCGGGGTTCTTGGCTACTGATCGAGCCGGAACACTTCCGCGTTGTCTTGCCGTTCCCGCAACCCTTTATAGGAGGCGTGGCGTAGCTTCCTATCCGCCGTCCATGCCCGAAACTCGATTTCGGCAATCAGTGTCGGTTGCAGCCAGACGACTTTCCGCTTGCCGCCGTAGGCCACAGGCGGGCTTTTCCGCTTCCATGTCAGCTTGTCCATGAGGCCGCGCAGATCGCGGGCGGCGCGTTCTTTGAAGCCCGTTCCGACGCTTCCGACATATCGGAGCTCGTCGCCGTCGTAGGCCGCG
>CALGTD010000080.1 GCA_937901895.1 uncultured Spartobacteria bacterium
GGAAGCTCGATCACGTGGCGAGCCACCCCTCAGTCCCCGGAAAAATCAGGTTCCAGGAGGTGCGGCGGACGGGTTTCGAAAACCCCGAGTCCGGAGGATCCCCAGGCGCTCGGGACAGGTGCCCGGACGGGGCAAAATTTTTTATTCGCGCGCGCCCGGAAACGCGTTCCGCGCGAGCCTTGACGGCGTCTGGACTTGCGGGGTGGTCAAGCAAATTTGGCCGCAAAATTTGGCGTGTCTGACCCGGTGGCGGGACCTTTTTTGCTTGAGGCAAAATCGCCCTGTTTTTAGCCTCCCGCAGTTGCGGCGAGCGAAGGACGCGACCCTGTGAATAACTTGTGAAATGTTCCTCCCCAAGTTTCCGGCGATGTTCCACGCCGCCGGAAGGTCCGGGCGACGGAAGATTTCGACGGAAACCACAGGGAGGTCCTTCCCGCCGATGGAGATTCTATATAAGATGTTTTGGACCAAGAAGTTGCGCCGTATTTCCCGCCGATTTTCGGTGGGGGCCGCCTTTGATATCGACGGCTGGATGCGGGTTTGCGATGGTCCGTCCCCCGCTTGCGTCGTCTCTGATGCGGCGAGAGAAATGAACGTTTTTACGTGTGCATAAGTCGCTTATGACGCAAGATTTTGGACAGATTTGGACGGCGGTTTCCGCGTTGATCGCGAACCGCATCAGCGCGGACGGATACCAGCGTTGGTTCCGGGACGTGGAGGTCCTGTCGGACGACGGCGCCACCCTTACCATTTCGGTGCCTAATCCCATTCACAAATTTTTCATCGAGAGCAACTATCTCCCCCTGCTGCAGTCCGCCGTGATGGAGACGATCGAGCAGAATCGGGAGATTCTGGTGGTGGCCCGGGATTCCGAGGACGCGATGACGCCATTGCCCGCCGCGCCCGAGCCGGCACCGGTGCCTGCACCCCGCGTTTCGATGCGCGAGCGTGCGTCCGGAGGCATTGTCCCGGCCGGGATGAACCCTCGAAATACCTTCGAGTCGTTCGTTGTCGGATCGAACAACCAGTTTGCCTACGCGGCGGCCCAGGCGGTCGCCCAGGCGCCGGCCAAGACCTACAATCCCTTCTTCATTTATGGCGGCAGCGGGCTCGGAAAGACCCACCTGCTTCAGGCCATCGGCCACCATGTGCTCGCCACCCGCAAGGGCGCGAAGGTCATCTACCTTTCCAGCGAGCAGTTCACAAACGAGTTCATCGACGCGATCCAGCACGGCACTCTGGTGAAGTTCCGCAAGAAATACCGGCAGGCGGATGTGCTGATGATCGACGACATCCAGTTCCTTGCCGGCAAGGAGCGCTCGCAGGAGGAGTTTTTCCATACGTTCAACACCCTGCACGACGGCCACAAGCAGATCGTCCTTTCCAGTGATCGTCCGGCCTCCGAGATCGAGAAGCTCGAGCAGCGTCTCGTCTCCCGCTTCGAGTGGGGAATGACTGCGGAGCTGCAGCCACCGGATGTCGAGACCCGCATCGCCATTCTCAAAAGCAAGGCCGCCGGCCTCAACATCCGGCTCGAGCCTTGGGTGCTGGAGTTCCTCGCGGACCGCATTCGCAACAACGTCCGTCGCCTCGAGGGCGCGCTCATGCGTGTGGCTTCCTACAGCTCGCTCAGCGGACGCCAGATCACCCGTGAGGATATCGAGAATCTCCTGCGCGACATCTTCCAGGAGCAGGCCCGCCGAGCGGTTACGATCGACCAGATCCAGCGCAAGGTGGCGGAGAGCTTCGATCTCCGTCTTGCCGACATGACCAGCAAGCGCCGCCTTGCGAGCATCGCCTTCCCGCGGCAGATCGCCATGTATCTCGCCCGCGAGATGACCAACTCCACGCTCACGGAGATCGGCGACTCCTTCGGCGGCAAGGACCACGGCACCGTCATCCACGCGTGCAAGCTCGTGAAACGCCGTCTTGCCGAGGATGAGCAGACACGGCATCGCGTTCGCGCCATCGAAAACCAGCTCCAGCGATAGCGTGCGCTCCAGCGCACGCTCTTGCGGGCAAGCTTCAACTATAATCTTGCGGCTCCGCGGCATTCACAGTTACAGAGCACGGATTGCCCGCGCGACTCGCGGAGCCTTCAACCCATGAAGTTCAGCGTCACCAAAGAAAGCCTCCTCGAGGGTCTGCAGAAAACCCAGAACGTCGTCAGCAATCGCACCACGCTTCCGGTGCTCTCGAACGTTCTCATCGAGACCACGGACGGCGGCATCCGGCTTGCGACCACCGACATGGAAGTCTCGCTGCGATGCGATGTGGCGGCCTCCGTCGAAAAGGCCGGTGCAACCACGCTTCCCGCGCGGCGGCTCCTGACCATCATCCGCGAGCTTCCCGCCAGCGAGATTCAGATCGAGGTCGACGCGAAGAACATCGCATCCATCCGTAGCGGGCAGAGCTTCTTCAAGATCTACGGCCTCGCTCGTGACGAGTTTCCGGCATTCCCCGTATCGTCCGATGCGAAGACGCTGACCATCAAACAGAGCGTGCTCAAGGACGGGTTGCGCAAGACGTCCTACGCCATCTCAATGGACGAGACGCGCTACGTGCTCAACGGCATCCTTTTCTCGCTCAAGGAAAGCACTCTCAAGCTGGTCGCCACCGACGGTCGACGGCTTGCCCTTTTCGAGGAAGCGATCGACGCGGAGCTCGCCGGCAAGCTCGACATGGACTTCATCGTCCCGACCAAGGCGATCAACGAACTCCAGCGCCTGCTTGCCGACGACGGTGAGGTGAAGGTTCTCGTCAGCGACAATCTGGTTTCCTTCGAGCTCAACGGCTCGCTTCTCGTGTCGAAGCTCGTCGACGGCAACTATCCGAATTACAAGCAGGTCATTCCCTCAAGCGAGGACGTCAAGGAATCGGTCACGCTCGAGCGCGAGGCCTTCCTGACCTGCGTCCGCCGCGTCTCGCTCCTCAGCAGCGACAAGGCCAGCTCGATCCGGCTGAACTTCACGAAGAACGACATCGAGGTCACCGCGAACACGCCGGAGGTCGGCGAGGCGCGTGAATCCATCGCCGTCGCCTATCGCGGCCGCGACTTCTCGATCGCGTTCAATCCGGAATACCTCATGGACCCGCTCAAGGCCCTGCCGAACGACGAGGTGACTCTGCACCTCATCGACGAGATGAGCCCGGGCGTGCTCAAGATCAACTCCGGGTTTCTCTACGTGATCATGCCGATGCGCGTGTCCGCATAGTTCGGAAGCGCACTCGACTGCTTCAACTGCCAAGCCGGGCCGCCTGCTCGAGCAGCGCACCGACCTCTTCGTCGGTGGTCTGCGAGAAGTCCTGATAAAACGCGCCGACGCCGGGGAAGTATCCCGGTGTCGCAAGGCAGACGATCTCGTCGACGCATTCGCGAATCGTTTCGCAGGTTTCCTCCGCCGCGACTGGCGCGGCGACGATGCATGCGGCAATCCGCCGTTCGCGGAGAGCCCGCACGGCGGCGAGCATCGTGGCGCCCGTTGCCAGTCCATCATCGACGAGGATGACGGCTCTTCCGCGAAGCTCGTGAGGCGGCCGATCCTTCCGGTAGAGGGTCTCGCGCCGGCGCAACTCCGCGGATTCCGCCGCCACGGCCCGCGCCACCGCGTCCTGGGGATCCCGCAGCGTCGCGAGGATTTGGTCGTTCAATACCTGCACTCCGCCCGATGCAATGGCTCCCATCGCCAGTTCCGGATAACCGGGGACGCCAAGTTTGCGAACAATGAAGACGTCGAGCGGTGCATGCAGGGCGAGCGCGACCTCGTAAGCGACCGGCACCCCGCCGCGAGGAAGAGCGAGCACCGTGACGTCCCGGCAGTCCGCATGGTGCAACAGCCGTTGAGCCAGCATCCGTCCCGCATCGCGGCGATTCGGGAACGGTGGTTCGAGCTGGGGAGCACGATCGGTGAGCATGGCCTTGATCGATTCGAACGCCGGCGTGCGAACGGATCGCACTTTTCTGAACGATACACGCTTATCCTTGCGCACTGACCATTCCATCGGGGTCCGTCCTGACCTCTTCGCCCCCGGGTGGGTTCGAACCGTATCCGGTTTCCCACTCACCGAATATGCGTTCTCTTTTCGTTTGGCTTCTCTTTCGCGCCCTTCGACGTGTTGTCGGCACCGCAGGGTTCTCCGGGGAGGTGCCCGCATGAGTTGCGATCTTCCCCTCCTGCAGGGTGGCAACTCCGGAGCAGTCCCGCTGCCTTGTGAACCGGTTGTTCAGCGCGCTCAGGCGTATGCCGTGAAATGCCTTCGAAACGCTGTGAGGGCCGATTCCCGCGAGCCGGTGATGCTCCATGCGATGCGTGTCGCGGAAATCGTTGGCAATCTGGGCTGGAACGCCGACACCATTGCGCTCGCCCTCCTGCACGACGTGCTGGAGGACGGTGACGGTTCCATTCCGCGCATCCGGCGCCTGTTTGGCCGGAAGATGGCGGAAGGGGTGATCGCCCTCTCGAAACCCATTCTCGGTCCGCGCGCCATTCGCCGCCGGTATTACCATCAGGTGCTTCTTTGCAGCGGCGAGAATATCCAGGCCGTGAAACTGGCCGACTTTCTGGACAACGTCCGTTCGCGCTCGGGAACGCCCCGGGGACGGCGAACCCTCCGCAACGCGCTCGATTTCCTTGCCAGTGTGCGTGCCCGTTCCGGGTCGCACCGAATGCAACGGACACTCGACCGTGTCGAATGTCTGCTGGTCGAAACCCAGCCGCTCCGCGCGGCAGCCTGAGCTATGAACCACAGCGAATGCGACATCGCACTGCCGACCTTGAACTCACCGGATGACGAATTGCGAGCCTCGCAGGCCCTGCGTCATCTCCCGGGGATCGAGGAGGTGCGGATCGTTACCGGAGGCGCATGGATTGCCTATCGCGCCGATACGATTCATCCCGAGGTCATCTGCGAAGCACTTCGTCACGCCGGCTTTCGCGCATCGATTTTTCAGGATTCCGCCTCCGGCCGCACCGGACGGTCCTCGACCTGATCAGTGACGACTGACCGGTCGAGGCCGGCTTAAAATCCCATCTCGCGGCCGCGGTGGACAATCTGTGCCACCGGCTCGGGATCCATGCGGTCCGGCAAATCCTTCTCGGCGGTCTCCTGGGCAGAAGCCGGCTTGGGCGGTGTTTCCACAGGTTTGGGGGATTTCGACTCCTCCCGGTGATCTGACTTTTTCATGGAAAAGGATCGTGCCTGTCGATGGCATCGGTTGCTTCGCGCAACGGGACGCGGTTACACCGGCATGCGTCCTCCCGTTGCGCCGTAGACTTCACCCGTCACATAGCTGGCTTCAGGACTGGCAAGGAAAACGAACACGGGTGCCATCTCTACCGGCTGCGCAGGACGGCCGAAGACCGACGACTCACCGAAGCTCTTGACCGAGTCCTGCGGCATCGTCGCGGGGATGAGCGGCGTCCAGACGGGTCCCGGCGCCACGGCGTTGACCCGCACGCCTTGTGAAATGGCGAGTCCTGCGAGTGAATTTGTGAAGCTGGCGATCGCCGCTTTCGTTGCCGCGTAGGGGAGAAGCGATGGCGAGGGGTCGAAGGATTGAATGGACGCGGTGTTGATGATCGAAGAACCGGGCTTCATTCCGGGGAGGGTGAGTTTGCAGAGTCGAAACATCGCGAAGACGTTCACACGAAATACTTCCTCGAACTCGTCCTCCGAAATGTCCTCGAACTTTTCGTAGCTGCGCTGGAACGCGGCGTTGTTGACCAGAATATCGATTCCTCCGAACGCAGATTTCGCCTCCTTGACGATGTCCCGGCAGATCTCGGGCTCGGCGATGTTTCCGCGAAGTAACAGGGCCTTGCGCCCGGCATCCGTCACCAGTCGCTCGGTCTCCCGGGCGTCTTCGTCTTCGGAATAATAGGAAATGCCGACATCGGCTCCTTCACGGGCAAAAGCGATCGCGACCGCGCGTCCGATTCCGCTGTCTGCGCCTGTAACAAGCGCCCGCATTCCCTGAAGTTTCCCAGTGCCGCGATAGCTTTCTTCACCGTGATCCGCCCGCGGTTGCATCTTTTCGTCCGAGCCGGGAGGGGGCTGCTTCGCTGACGGAAATGGGGGCTTCGGATAGAGCTCACGAGGATCGGCAGTCGTTTTCATGGAAGTTTTCCTTCGACCGATTCGGCCGTCTGCGCGGTGCTGGATGGCAGTCCGATGGGCGGATCAGTGGTGAACCTGACGGTTATGCCGTCGCTGGATTCCCTCGCGGGTCAGTTTCAGATGTGACGTGAGTTTGCTCGCGCGCGCTTGCTTTCCCGCCGTTCAAGCCACCTAACGAACCGCACCGCAGAATCACTCGACCGGTCGCGGAGTTGATCCGGCGTCTGGATCCGGCATGGGAACCGTTTTCTCCGGTTGCTGGGAAGGCCCGCCTCCGGGTTGACTGGTTGTAACATAGCTCCGGTCGCATCCGCTCGAAGCAAGCGCGACCAACGCGAGCGTTAGAATCCAAAAAGTTCTCATGATTCGCATGAAGCAGGATCGTCCGGCTCCGCCCGAACGGATGGCGTGAGAATTCGTGGGTGTGTCCGGGTGCCGCGAGGGAGACGCAGAGGCCGGTCCCCTATCCCTTCCTCATGGAAGCGGCCGACGGCGTATCGGCCGTTTGCGCCGATCTTCGAGCATGAAACTCGTGTTCATCATCTTCTTGGCCGGTGCACTTGTTGGCTGCGACGACCGCCCGGCGGGAACCCCCGGAGCGGAGCCCCGCGGAACGATCGGCACGGACGTCGTGCACCCGACAGACAATCCGCCGGATCCGACTCCTCCGCCTTCCACGCCGTTGCCCGAATGATCGGAATCGCTGTCGCCACAGCCACGGCGATACGGGCCCGATGCCGGGTGCGAAATGGTTCCACTGACCGGCTCAGCGTAGCTCCGGGCCTTCGAGGTGATCCGCGCCGTTTAAGGACGACGGGATAGTCGCCTGCCGAAAGCGCCATCATTGCAAGCGTGGCCCGCAGGCTCGGGCGTCCGATCCCGGCATCCTGGGAATTGGCGGAGAGAACGTAGCCCATCAACAGCGCCGACCGACCAGTCGAGGCGCAACCCAAGGGGTAAAGCGCTAGGCGATAAAAGGTGTGTTCCTCGGCTGAGTGAAAATCGACAATAAACGGGGTTCGGGGTCGGGTTTTTCTATTAAGCGGCGAAAGTTTGGACTAAAAGCGCGCGCTTGCACCACTCGCTCCTCCCCTTCCACTCGATGAGCTCAACTTTTAACCGGTTACTTGAGAAGTGGATGCAGTCGACCGGTGGAGGAGGTCGAGTCTTTCGGGATTCGGTTTTTCCCAAGTGCGCGCTGACGGCGCTGCTTTTCAGCATCGGAGGGGGTTCCGCTTCGGCTGTGGAGATCATTGGCGGAAATCCCGGCACTTATGAAACGAAGGACGTTCCTGGGACCTGGAATTCCGGGGACTTGATCATCGGGAATTTCGGATGGGGGAATCTGGTTATTGGACCCAGTGGATATGTGGATAGCTACCAGGTTTTTCTGGGGCAGGCTGCCGGTTCCCGGGGAACGGCCAGGATCTTGGGCACCTGGTGGACGTATCCTTTTGCGATGTATGTGGGCGTCGGTGGGGAGGGCACGCTCACGATCGAAGACGGGGGGCATGTGCTGACTTCCGGCGTGGTCTTCGGCCTTGAGGGGTCTGGCTCGGGAACCCTCCTGCTGAATGGAGGGACGCTTACCACGGCTTCGATTGCGAAGGGATCGGGCACGGCTTCCCTTCGGTTCAATGGCGGCACGGTTCGGGCCGGTCAGGATCGCAGTAACTTTTTTGCGAACTTCGCGGCGGGTGATGTGACCCTGGCCGCTGGCGGGCTCAAGCTGGATACCAATGGCTACACGGTTGGGATCAACACGCCGCTCTCGGGAGAGGGCGGGCTGACCAAACTGAACTCCGGCACCCTTAGTCTCTCCGGGAACAGCAGTTATGAGGGAATGACCTCGGTTCGCGGCGGCGCGCTCGAGGTGTGGGGCTCGATTACCAGCGCGGGGAGTATGGTGGTGGGGCAGGAAAGCGGAGATGCGGGCCTGTTGGGCATCCCGCTGGGAGGGACCGTCTCCAATCCCGTGGGGTATCTGGGATATGACTTGGATTCCTCCGGGAGCGCCACCGTCAATGGCGTTTGGGAAAATGCCGGCGCGCTCCATGTTGGTTACAAGGGCAGTGGCCTGTTGAACATCTCGTTGCGAGGGATCGTCTCCAATGCCACGGGATATCTGGGATATGACTCGGGTTCCTACGGGATCGCCAACGTCAGCGGCGTCTGGGAAAATGCGGACGCCCTCCACATCGGTTACCAGGGCAGCGGCTTGTTGAATATCGAGCCGGGCGGGCAGGTCTTCAGCACGGCGGCCAATCTGGGGACGTGGTCGGGTTCCAGCGGAACGGTGAACGTATCCGGCACGTGGACGATTTCCGGTGACCTGACGTTTGGTGTTTCCGGCTGGCGCAATACGGATCACGGCGACGTTCGCGATAGTGGCACCGCGATCCTCAACATCGAAAACGGAGGGCACGTAAGCGCCGCGGAGACGGTCCTGCTGGACGGTGAGGGAAGCCTGAACCTGGGTGGCATCCTGACGACCGGCGGCATTGCCAGGACTACGACCGGCGGCAATTGGAGTGTGAAGCTGGATGGAGGCACGTTGCAGGCCACCCGTGACAACAACGAGTTTTTTTCCGGCGCCTGGGGGAGTCTGACACTCACGGAGAAAGGGTTTACGTTCGACACGAACGGCCATGCCATTGGCCTGTCGTCGCTTTCCGGATTGGGGAGACTCGCGAAAGCGGGGGCCGGTGACTTGACCTTGTCGAACACGAATACCTACCTGGGCGGGACGGCAGTTTACGAAGGCACGCTGATCGCCCGCCCGGACAGCACGATTTCCCACCCTGCCGGGGACATGGTGGTTGGCCAGTTTTCGGGCGGCGAGGGGACGCTGCAGATCGCGCAGATGGCGAATCTCTACGGCGACTTCTACGAATCGGGGGCCGTCGTCACCAATCGAAATGGATATCTCGGCATCAATGCGGGGTCGGTCGGCAACGCGATCGTGGGGGGCACATGGACGAACCTGGGCAACTTGTATGTGGGATATTGGGGCACCGGCACGCTGGAGATCGAGGAATCCAAACCTCTTGCGCATCTCACCGCGCCCGCCGGCAGGGTCGTGGACGAAGAAGCGTATCTGGGATTTCAGGCCGGCGGAAACGGCACGGCCACCGTCCGCGGCATCTGGGAGAACTCCGAGGCTCTGTATGTGGGATACCTCGGAACCGGCATTTTGAATGTTGAGCCATCCGGCTTCGTTTCTTCGCCAAATGGGTATCTGGGATTGGGCGCTGGCTCCGTCGGAACGGCCACGGTGAGGGGCGTCTGGACACTTTCCGAGGATCTGGTGCTCGGGGGATCGGGCAGCGGCACGTTGAACATTGCAGGCGGTGCGACGGTGAATGCCGCCGCACTCGCCGCCCTGCTGCTGGGCGAGGCGATGACGTGGCGCAAGGGTGCCGGCCTCGCGCTCGGCGTGGAAAGCGGCGGTGTCGGCGCCTTGAATCTCGGCAGCGGAGCGACGCTGGTGACCGGCGGGCTCGTCAAGGGGAACGGGGCGGCGTCCGTGACGTTTTCCGGAGGTTTGGTGCGGGCAACCGGGGATAACAACGATTTCTTTTCCAACTTCGCCGCCGGGGACCTGAGGAGCACGGGGGGCCTCAGATTCGACACCAACGGCTATGATGTCGGCATTTCCTCGCCGATCTCCGGACCCAGCTGGATCGAGAAAAATGGGGGCGGCACGCTTACGCTGTCTGGCGATCACGGCTTCTCGGGTGCGGGTGTTCCCGCCGGCACCCTTGCCGTGATGGGCTCGATGAACGGCAATATTTGGGTCGGCGGCGCGCGGCAGAATAATGCCACGTTGATCGTGGGCCCCGAGGGGCACATCACAAGCGCTGAATTTGTCGACTCCTCGAGCAGCATCCATGGCAAAATCATCGTCCAGGGCACGTTGGATTTTCTGGCCTCCTCCATCGGCACCTACGGTTCCGCCCATCTGGTCATCGAGAAAGATGGCCATGTGATGGGAGCCGGCTCGGGGTTGGGCATCTTTGCCGGCTCGGAGGGAGTTGCCGACGTCCGCGGCACCTGGGAACCGCCAACGGAATTTTCGCAGGCCTTCAACATCGGGTATTCCGGCTCCGGCACCTTGAACATCCATCAAGGAGGGGCCGTCCGCTCCAGCTTGACCTATGTCGGGAGGAATGCCGGCTCCTACGGTGTGATGAATGTGAATGGCGTGTTTGGATACCCGGAGTTTCCCTATCTCTCCACCCTGTCGATCGGTGACTCCGGGTTTGGCCGCCTGAGCATTGGCTCCGACGGAAGCGTGCATGACCAGTATGGGTTTGCGGCCGTGCGTCCCGGTTCCTCCGCGGAAGTCTTTGTGAGTGGTCTCTGGGCCAGTAGCGAGACGTCGATCGGTCTTCAGGGGACGGCGACCCTGCAAATTCTGAGATCCGGGCATGTGTCCAGTTACACCTCCTACGTGGGCAAGTCGCAGGGGGGCGTCGGATACGCTCTTGTCTCCGGAACCTGGACCGCGGGATATCTGTCCGTCGGCTATTTGGGAACGGGAACGGTCACCATCTACCAGGGCGGGCTGGTCACGGGATCCGGTGCATTGGGAGGCGTTTCGGGCGTCCAGGGAACCGCGACCGTGAGAGGAACCTGGAGCGGAGGCACGGTGGAAGTTGGAGTGAGCGGCAGGGGCTTCCTCCACATCGAAGACGGAGGCGTCGTCGATGTCACCACCCTCCGTATGGCGGCCAACCCGGGAAGCAACGGAATCGCCTACGTGAACAGCGGAGGAACCCTCCTCACCGCGGGCCTCGTTGCCGGCGAAGGAAACCATGACCTCAACTTCGACGGCGGAACGCTGCGGGCCCGTGCGGACAACGAGAACTTCTTTTCCAACTTCGGCAACTATGGGGCGTTCATTCTCGGCGGCGGAATGACCTTCGACACGGATGTCTACAACGTCGGCGTTGCCACCGAATTCTGGGGCACCGGGCCCCTCACCAAGACCGGTTCCGGCGCGCTCACCCTCTCCGGTCCCAACCGCCACGGCGGAGCGATGGTGGTGGACGAAGGTCTGCTGAAGGTTAATGGCACCCTCAACTCGAGCTCGATCACGGTCAACGCCGGCGGCGTGCTGGGCGGGGACGGATCGGTGAGGGACGTCATTCTCCAGGCGGAGGGGATTGTCTCGCCCGGCGATGGTATTGGCACCCTGAGCACCGGCAACCAGACATGGAGCGGTGGCGCGGGCTATGTGTGGGAACTGAATTCCGCCACCGGCACCGCGGGGGCAAACTGGGATTCGTTGAATATCACCGGCACGCTCACGCTCGACAGCATCACTGCCGGTGCCCCGTTCACCATCACGATCACCTCGCTAGGTGCGGACAACCACGCAGGCGCGGCGGAGAACTTCAATCCGGCTCAAAGCTACACATGGATCCTGGTCAGCGCCGGTGGCGGGATCAGCGGCTTCAGCGCAGACAAGTTTGCGATCGATTCCTCCGCATTCGAGAATGCTCCGAATTCCAATCGCTTCTCGCTCGGCAGCGACGGCACGCACCTCACGCTCACCTACTCCGCCGTTCCCGAGCCCTCGACATGGGCGATTGCGATCACCGCTCTGCTGGGAGGCCTCGCCCTCCGGCGCCGCTACAGTTTGCGAAGGAACTCGTAGAGCCGGCCCGAAGCACGCCCGAACGCTCCAGCACCGCATCATTCTGACCGGTGACAAAAGAGAGCGGGTGAAGGGAATCGAACCCTCGTATGCAGCTTGGAAGGCTGCCGTTCTACCATTGAACTACACCCGCGGCGGGACTCGATATTCCTAACAGATTCCGCCAGTCCGTCAATGACGGCCTGTTGCCCGGTCGGAGCGGGTCAGGAGTCGGCTAGAGCGGATGCGGCTTCCTTCCGAAACATGGTTAGAAGTTCCTCGAGCCTGTCCATCGGGGAACCGGCCTTCACCCGCACTTCGATGAGGCTGTCCGACTCCACGCCGACCGGGCGGGGCTCCTCTGCGATGGAGAGCCCGTTCGCCTCGAGGCGTGCGATCAGCGACGCGCACAGCGTCCGGGGCACGTGAAAGCTGGGCGTCGAAATTTCGTGGGTCGGCGGAATCAAAACGATGTCTTCGCAGTGCATGGCGTGGTCTCAGATTTGTGCACGAGCTGCAGGATCACGGCTCGAGACGGGGTTCTGGAGGTTGATGGGTGTGGCAAATCGCGCAGCGGGAAAATCCTCGACCGCGCACTTCCAGTCGTGCACGTCAGGGGTCCCTTCCCTGCAGGCTTCGAGGTAGCGCTGAACAAGAGCGAGAAAGTCGTCTGTGGCCCGCTGCAGATGGGGTGGGGCGGAATCGCGAAGCTCCCGCAGGCGGGGAAGCCACGGACATGGGTCGTCGCCGTGCTGCACGAGGGTTCGGACCTGCTCCACGAGGAGCGGGAGATCGTTCCATTCCGTCGGGGCTCCACCGAGATCGACTTCCCGTTGCACGGAAGTAGATCGGTTCGCGGAATGCGACCGGATGCCGCAGAAACAGCCTCCAGGGAACAACGCAACGGCCTGCCGTTGGAAGGCATCAGCCGTGCCGGGGGACGCTTTTCGCGAATTCACCATCGCGAGGGCGGCGCAGGTTTGTTACACCGCGCGGGATGCGAGTTCGCACCCAGCTTGTCGTTGCGCTTGGCCTGCTCGCAGGCATGACGGCGGCGCTTGTCGCGGCGGTGTTCTTTTTTGGCGCGAGGGACCTGTTGTTCCGCCAGATTCGCAGCACGGTGCTTTCGGTGGCGGCGACCGGCGCCGTGAATGGAATCGACATCGACGCCCATGAGCGAATCCGCACGCCGGAGGACGAGTCGGGCGAAGACTACGCGGCGATCCGTGAACGGTTGCGCGACATCCGCGAGGCAAACCGGCGCAAGGACATCGATGTGCGTTTTATCTACACGATGCGCCCGACGGAGGACGGAGGCTGGGAGTATGTCGTCGATGCGGAGGAGGAGGGCGCGGACCACTCGCGCCCGGGAGATCCCGTGGTGTTCGAGGGCGGCGAAGCGTTTGACCTGAACCATTCGAAAGCCGATGACCGCTTCAGTCACGACGAGTTTGGAACGTGGCTGAGTGCAGAGGCTCCGTTGAGGAAACCGGACGGGGAGCCCGTGGCCCTGCTTGCGGTGGATGTGGCTGCGCATGATGTCGTCAACGAGCTGAATGCCCTGCTTTGGCGCGGCCTCGCGGCGGGTGCCATCGCGCTCGCAGCGGCACTTTTCCTCGCCTGGTGGATCGCCCGGTGGTTCACGCGGCCCCTTGAGCAGATCTCCGCTGCGCTCGGACGGATTGGAAAGGGTGACCTCGAGACGCGGGTCGAGATCAACCGGACGGACGAGTTTGGCGGTCTTGCCTCGGCCGTGAACGAAATGGCGGTGACCCTGCGTGAACGCGATGCGCTCAAGCGTGCGCTGGCACGCTACGTGTCACGCGAAGTCGCCGAGGAGGTCCTGGCGGGTGGAGAGCCGATGCTGAGGGGCGCTCGCAAGGAGGTGACAATCCTCATCGTGGACATTCGCAATTTCACCGCGATGTCGGGTCGGCTGACCGCGGAGGAAATCGTAACCTTTTTGAACGCCTTCTTCGCGCGGATGATCGATGCAATTTTTGCCAACCGGGGCACGCTCGACAAATTTCTGGGCGACGGCTGCCTGGCTATTTTCGGCGCGCCGGTGGAGGAGCCGGAGCACCACAGGATGGCCGTGCGTGCCGCAAAGGCGATGCTGGCGGCGACCCGCGAGCTTGGCGTGGAGTTTCAGGCCCGGCACGGTATTGAACTGCGGATTGGCATCGCACTCCATGCGGGGCAGGCGATCGTGGGCAATGTCGGCTCGGAGGATCGCATCGAATACACGGCCATCGGAGATACGGTGAATGTCGCTTCCCGCGTCGAGGCGCTCAACAAGGAGCACGGCACGGAGCTGCTTGTCACCGAGGACGTCGTGCGCGGAGCGGGGGATGAGTTCGCGTTCCGTGAGGTCGGTGAAGTCGCGCTGCGCGGGGTCTCCACTCCGGTCAAAATTTTCACGCTCTGACGCCGATGTGGACCGAATGGATGACAGGCGCCCTCGACTGGGTCGAGCAGAGCGGATGGATCGGCTGGGCGTGGTTCATCGTGATCTATACGCTGACGTGCGTGTTTTTTCTCCCGGGGTCGGTGCTCACCGTGGGCGCGGGAGCGATCTACGGATTCTGGGGCGGCACGCTGCTTGTCTCGGTCAGCAATCTCGTTGGCGCCGTCGTGAATTTCCTCACCAGCCGGTATCTCATCCGTGGCTGGTTGCAGAGAAAGCTCGCCGCCAATCGAAAGTTTCAAGCCTTGGATCAGGCGATCGCGACGAAGGGATGGACCATCATCCTGCTCAGCCGGGTCTCGCCAATCCTGCCGCACAGCGTCGTGAGTTATGCGTGCGGGATGACGCGGATTTCCCTCCTGAAGTATTCGGTGGCGTCGTGGATCGGATTCATCCCGATCAGCGCGGCGTATTCGTATGCCGGCGCGTTCCTCGGGAAATTCGCCCGCGCCCGCGCCGGCCTGGCTTATGGAAGCGAGTCCTGGACCTTTTACGCCATCGGTCTGATCGTCACCGTGGTCGTCACGGTCTGGTCCACACGTTTTGCGGCGAAGGCCCTTCGCGCCAGCGTCGAGGAATAGGTCACGCGCCCTCGCAGGCGGCGCGAATGGCTTCCAGTTCCTCCCAGCGCGCGTAGGCTTTGCGGGATTCCTCCTCCAGTGCGGAGAGTTCCTCCTTCAGCCTCGGAATGGCATCCGGCTCGTTGCGGTAGGTGTCCGGATTCCCCAATTTTTCCAGGACGTCGGCGTGGCGGGCCTCGATCTCCTCGATGCGGGCGGGGAGCTCGTCGAGCTCACGACGCTCGCGGTTCAAAAATTTTCGTGGCCGTTCGCTTCTTACGCGCGGCTTTCGCTCCACCGGTGTCGCCTGCGCGGGCGCCGCAGGCTGCGGGCGTAAACGGAGCCAGTCGGAATAGCCGCCCGCGTATTCACGGATCCGTCCGTCGCCTTCGAAAACCAGTGTGCTCGTGACGACGGCGTCGAGGAAGGCGCGGTCGTGCGACACGAGCAGCAGCGTGCCATCGAAATTTCCGAGGACCTCCTCCAGCAACTCCAACGTCTCCGCATCGAGGTCGTTCGTAGGTTCGTCGAGAACGAGAACGTTCGCGGGCTGGAGGAACAATCGTGCGAGGAGCAGCCGGTTGCGCTCGCCGCCGGAGAGCAGCTTTGCGGGCATCCGCACCCGATCCGATCGGAAGAGAAAGTCCTGGAGATAGCTGTGAATGTGCCGGGCGCGACCCTGAAAGATCACCGTCTCCGCGTCGCCGGCGACGTTCTGTGCGACGGTTTTGTTGCCGTCGATCTGCGCCCGCATCTGATCCAGGTAGACGACTTCCAACGCCGTCCCGGCTTTCACCGTTCCGCTTTGTGGCGTGATTCCCCCGAGAAGGAGCTTGAGGAGCGTGGTCTTGCCGCAGCCGTTTGGGCCGATGATGCCGATGCGATCGCCGCGCCAGATCGTGGCGGTGAAATCCCGGACCACGACCTGGGACCCGTATGCGAAGGTCACGCCCTCCGCGGAGATGACCTTCTGGCCGGACACCCCGCCGCTTTGGACTTCGAAGCCCGCCCGGCCCTCGCGCTCGCGGCGCCTGCTGCGCTCGGCGCGAAGTTTCAGCAATGCCTGCACGCGGCCTTCGTTGCGGGTGCGGCGCGCCTTTACGCCCTGACGCAACCACGCCTCCTCCTGTGCGAGCTTTTTGTCGAAAGCCGCCCATTGCTTTTCCTCGGCCTCGAGGGCCGCGGATTTTCGCTCGAGAAATTCGTCATATCCGCAGGACCAGCTCGTGAGCCGTCCACGATCGAGTTCCACGATTCGTGTGGCGACGCGGCGCAGAAAGGCACGGTCGTGCGTGACGAAGAGAATGGCCGTCCGCTGCGAGAGGAGGAACTCCTCCATCCACAGGATCGAATCTACATCGAGATGATTGGTCGGCTCGTCGAGGAGCAGAAGATCGGGTTCGGCCGCAAGGGCGCGCGCCAGGAGCACGCGACGCTTCAATCCGCCGGAGAGGCTCTCGAATGCGGCCTCCGCAGGCAGATGCATCTTTTCCGCGAGGAGGCCGAGTCGATGGTGGGTGTCCCATTCATCCTCGGAGCGCCTCGAGTCCACGCCGCTGCGGATGACCTCCGTGACGGAGCCGGAGAACGTCATCGGAACTTCCTGGTCCAGCCTCGCGATCACGACACCCGCACTGCGGATGACCTCGCCGGAGGACGGGGATTCCTCGCCGGTCGCGACGCGCATCAGGGTGGTCTTCCCCGCGCCATTGCGCCCGATCAGGCAGACACGCTCGCCGGGATCGATCTGAAGGTCGACGCCGTCGAGCACCGGCTCGTGGCCGTGGCGGAGCGTGATGTTGCGAAGTTGAAGCAGTGGCATGGCGGGCGAAACAGAAAATCGTTCGTGAGCGGGTTGCGCAAGCCCCCGCCTTGACCGTTCGTTGCGCGACACGCAGCCTTGCACCGATGAAGAGCGTGCTCTGCTTTGGCGACTCGATCACCTGGGGATACGATCCGCGCACCGCGGAGCGGTTTGACCTTCACACGCGGTGGCCGGGTGTGATGCGCGACGAACTTGGCCCCGGATACCATGTCGTCGAGGAAGGGCTCTGCGGGAGAATGACGATTTGGGAAAATGAATTCCTGCCCGGACGTAATGGTCTCGCGGTGCTGCCCTCGCTCCTCGCGTCCCACGCGCCGCTCGATCTCGTCATCGTCATGCTCGGCACGAACGACATCCAGCCCACGCTCGGACGCACACCACAGGATGTCGCACGAGGTGCCGGAAGGTTGCTCGAGACCGTTCGATCGAGTCTTTGCGGGCCGGGCTGGATGCCACCGCGAATGCTCCTGGTCGCGCCGCCACCGATCGCCGGGGTGCAGGGGTTCATGCGGATTGCCTTCGATGGCGTCGCGGAGAAATCCCACGAACTCGCGAGATGGTATCGTGAAGTGGCGCTCGCCTTGCGATGTGAATTCGTGGATGCCGGAGCGTTCACGACGGGATCGACAGGTTCCCATGGGGACGGGGTGCATCCCGACGCGGACGGACACCGGGCCCTCGGGATCGGACTGGCCGCCGAGGTTCGCCGGATCCTCGGGTAGCGAATTCGAACAACGCTGCAGGGATGTTGGGCGCCCGCGGAAGCAGGGCGCGGTTACGCGGTCATTGCGGCAAGAGCCTCGGCGGCGCGTTCCCATTCGGCGGTGGCGCGTTCCAGCGCTTCGGTGACTTCGACGAGTTCGCGATTTGCCGCGAACGCGGCGCCGGGATTGCCGTAGGTGTCGGGACTTTCGAGGATCGCAGTGAGTTCCTTCTGACGGGTCTCCAGACGCAGAACCTCGGTTTCGAGGTCGTCCACACGCTGCTGCGCCTCCCGGCGGGCCTTTGCGCGGGCGTTGCGCGCCTCCGCCTCGGCACGCTTTTCCTCCTTCGTCTTGAAAACGCGGACCCGCTCGGGAGCCGACGTAGTTTCCGCGGTGAAGCGCGCGCCGGACACCAGGGCCTCGCGCTCGGAGGAGGCCTCGGTCTTGTCGAGGAAGTATTGGTAGTCGCCGGGGTAGAAGGTCGTCCGTCCCGCCTGAACGTGCAGGACCTGCCTTGCGATCGCGCGGATGAAATAAACGTCGTGACTGATGAAGACGATCGTGCCGTCGAATTGCTGGAGAGCGATGATGAGTGCGTCGATGCTTGGAATGTCGAGGTGCGTCGTGGGCTCGTCCATGAGGAGGAGGTTCGGCGGATCGAGCAGCAACTTCACGAGCGCGAGCCGGCTTTTCTCGCCTCCGCTGAGGACGCCGACGTTCTTGAACACGTCGTCGCCGCGAAAGAGGAACGCGCCGAGCACCGTGCGGACGAACTCCTCGCTCCCGCCGCCGCCGGACATCGCCTCCGCGAGCACCGTGCGCGATGGGTCCAGCATTTCGACGCGGTATTGTGCGTAGTAGCCGATGCGAACGTTGTGGCCGGGCTCCCGTGTGCCCTGCTGAAAGGGGAGATTTCCGGCAAGAATCTTGAGCAGCGTCGACTTGCCCGCGCCGTTTGGTCCGACAAGCACCAACCGCTGTCCGCGCTCGATCTCGAGATTCAACCCCCGGTAGACCCAGTGATCGCCGTATGCCTGGTGCACATCGCGCAGCGTCATCACGCGCTGACCGGAGCGCGACGGCTGGGGGAACTTGAAGTGGACCGTCGGTGCGAGCGATTCGGGCGGCTCGATGCGTTCCATGCGCGCGAGTTGCTTGATGCGGTCCTGAGCCTGCGCGGCCTTGCTGGCCTTCGCGCGAAAACGGTCGATGAACTGCTGAAGCTTCGCGATCTCGCGCTGCTGGTTTTCGTAGGCGGCGAGCTGCTGCTCCATCTGTGCCTCGCGCTGGGCCAGGTAGCTGTCGTAATTGCCGGTGTAGCGCCAGAGCCGCTTGTTGCGGATCTCGATGATCGTGTTCGCGAGCGTGTTGAGAAACTCGCGGTCGTGCGAGATGACGAAGAACGCGCCGGGGTAGCTGCGCAGGTAATCCTGAAACCAGCGCAGCGCCTCGAGATCGAGGTGGTTCGTCGGCTCGTCGAGCATGAGGAGATCCGGCTCGAGCACGAGCAACCGCGCGAGATGCGCACGCATCACCCAGCCGCCACTGAAAGTGCGGGCCGGCTTCTCGTGGTCGGATTCGCGAAAGCCGAGGCCCGCGAGAATGCGCTTGGCCTTGGGCTCGCGTTCCAGTGCCTCGATCTCGGAGGCAAAGTCGGCATCGGGGTCCTCGGGATCGATCTGGGTGATGACGCGAATGCGATCGGTCGCGAGGTCCAGGATCGTTTCGTCGCCGGCTGGTGCACTTTCCTGCGGGAGGAAGCCCAACGTCGAGCCGCGCTGAAGCGCCACCGATCCCTCGTCGGGCTCATCGTGGCCGAGGATGAGCGAGAAGAGCGTTGTCTTGCCCGCGCCGTTGGGGCCGACAAGGCCGATGCGATCGCCGCGGTTGATCTGCACGGACGCATTCTCGAACAGCACGCGGCCGGCAAAGGATTTCGTGACGCCGGAAAGGGAGAGCATACCTGCGGGCGGGTGCGCGGCGTCGCGCACCCACGGTGACCATCGTTACGCCTTGCGGCCGCAGCAGTTCTTGAACTTCTTCCCGCTGCCGCACGGACACGGATCGTTGCGACCGGCCTTCGGAATTTCGCGGCGGAGCGGAAGCTCGAGCCTGGGTGACTGCGGTGCAGCGGTGTCCTCCTCCTCTTCTCCCTCCTCGGGCGTCATCGCCGCAGCGGTGCCGCCGAGGGTGATGTTGCCGCTGAGCATCTGCTGGAGCAGACTCTGCGGCAGACCGCCGAGGAACTTTTCGAACGCCTGGAGGTTCGTCGTGCTGCGGAAGAGGTTGTTGAGGACCTCGAGTTTGATGTTCTCCATCAACTCGACGAACATCGCGTAACCGTCGTTCTTGTATTCGACGAGCGGATCCTTCTGGCCAAACGCACGCAGCGATACGGCCTCGCGCAGACCATCCATGGCATAGAGGTGTTCCTGCCAGAGGCGGTCGATGGCGTTGAGAATGATGTAGCGCTCGAGGCCCTTGAGGGCGCCGGGTTCCTCGATTGCCGCCTTTTGCTCGTAGGCGTGCTTGATCGTCTCGATGAGGAACTTCGTGTTCCCTTCGAGATCGCGGGTTTCGAACGCGGCACGTTCGGGGGAGAGGGCAAGCGGGAAGGTCGTGTTCAGCCAGTTCAGCAGGCCCGCGGTGTCGGGCTCGTTGCCCTCGCCGGCCTCGAGGTATTCCGCGATCTTCTTCGGCAGAACCTCGTCGATGACCTCGTAGATCATCGCGCGCGGGTCCTCGGTATCCATGACCTCGTTGCGATAGCCGTAAATGACCTCGCGCTGCTGGTTCATGACATCGTCGAACTCCAGCGTGCGACGCCGGATCATGTAGTTGCGCTGCTCGACGCGTTTCTGGGCGGTCTCGACGCTCTTGTTGAGCCATGGATGCTCGAGCTCCTCGCCCTCCTTCATGCCGAAGGTCTCCATGATCTTCGTCATGCGGTCGGACGCGCCGAAATTGCGCATGAGATCGTCCTCGAAGCTCACGTAGAACCGCGACAGGCCGGGGTCGCCCTGGCGTGCGCAGCGGCCGCGAAGCTGGCGGTCGATGCGCCGGCTTTCGTGGCGCTCGGTGCCGATCACGTAAAGGCCGCCGAGTTCCGTCACGCCCTCACCGAGTTTGATGTCGGTGCCGCGTCCCGCCATGTTCGTGGAAATCGTGACGGCGCCCTTGAGACCCGCGCGCTGCACGATCTCCGCCTCCTGCATGTGATACTTTGCGTTGAGGACCGTGTGCGGGATCTTCTCGCGCTTGAGCATGCGGCTGACCAGCTCGGATGCCTCGACGCTGGCGGTGCCGACGAGGACCGGCTGGCCCTTGCCATGGGCCTGTTTGATCTCCTCGACCACCGCGTTGTATTTCTCGCGCCGCGTCTTGTAGATGCGGTCGTTGAGGTCGATGCGGGCGACCTTGCGGTTCGTCGGGATAATGGTGACGTCGAGCCGGTAGATGTCGTGAAACTCGTTGACCTCCGTTTCCGCGGTGCCGGTCATGCCCGCGAGCTTCTCGTAGAGGCGGAAGTAATTCTGGATGGTGATCGTGGCGAGCGTCTGGGTCTCGCGATCGATCTGCACGCCTTCCTTCGCCTCGACGGCCTGGTGGAGACCGTCGCTCCAGCGGCGGCCGGGCATTTTGCGGCCGGTGAAGGTGTCGACGATGATGACCTTGTTGTCCTCGACGACGTATTCGACGTCCTTTTCGTAAAGGCAGTAGGCCTTGAGGAGCTGGCTGATGTTGTGGATGCGCTCGGCCTGTGCGTCGCAGTAGGCCTGGCGGCGCGCCTTTTCCTGGGCCTTTTCGCGGTCGTTGAGAGCGTTGTTCGCGTCGATGTCCGCAAACTCCGTGAGCAGGTCGGGCAGGACGAACGCGTCGGGATCGTCGGGATTGAGGAAATCGCGACCCTTCTGGGTGAGGTCGGCCTCGTGCTGACGCTCCTCGATCGTGAAGAAGAGCTCCTCCTTGAGCGTGATGAGCTCCTCCTTCGTCTTGTTGTCCTGGTAGTAATACAGCTCGGCCTTGTCAACGAGGCGACGAACCTCGGGATCCTCCATGAGCCGCAACAGCGCCTTGTTGCGCGGCTGGCCGAACTTCACCTTGAGCATCGCGCGGCCGGCGGCGTCCTTCTCGCCGCGATCGAGCAATTCCTTGGCCTCCGCGATGAGGCGCGAACACAGCATCGTCTGGCGTTTGACGAGCTGTTCGACGAGCGGCTTGAAGCGGTCGTATTGATGCGTCGAGACGGTGGCCGGGCCGCTGATGATGAGCGGGGTGCGGGCCTCGTCGATGAGGATCGAGTCCACTTCGTCGACGATGGCGAAGTAGTGTCCGCGCTGCACCTGCTGCTCGCGGCTGGTGGCCATGCCGTTGTCGCGGAGGTAGTCGAAACCGAACTGGGCGTTCGTGCCGTAGGTGATGTCGGCGGTGTATTGCGCGCGCCGCTCCTCGGGGCTCTGGTCCTCCTGGATGATGCCGACGGTGAGACCGAGGAACTGGTAAAGCTGGCCCATCCACTCGGCGTCGCGGCGGGCGAGGTAGTA
>CALGTD010000081.1 GCA_937901895.1 uncultured Spartobacteria bacterium
ACATTCTTGTCCAATAAGCCGAACAAGGCGCTGCAGCCAACCCCTAGCAGCCACACGGCGGTTTTGTTCTGACTTCCGGTCTGTGTAGAAAACCACCTTTCTCAAGAGTTCGGTCGCCTGATCGGGGCGGCTGAGCTTGGCGTTCGGTCATTTTAAAACATGAATCTCGCAGAATTAACTTCGCTTCTCGTCTTTCTCATTTGCTCCATCGGGTCGGGAGCAGCGAGTTATTCATCCGGCGCTCCTTGGTGGTTCACAATCATCATGTCAGTTCTAGGAATGGCTTTTGGTATATTGGTAGCTTTAATTTCTGGAAGAATCGCATATCGTTTTTTAAAAATTAAGTCGGCAGGATTTTTCGGATTTGCGTGCTCCGCTGGCTATATGATTCTCCCTATCTTCTCTCTCACAATTTCATTATTCCTTTCAATCTCCATTCCGAGCGTCATAGCTGGAAAATTTGGATACACTTCCAAACAAAAAGAGAAAATGCAGACCGAACAAGGCGCTGCAGCTAACCCCTAGCCATCACGTGCCGGCCTCCTACGACCGACCGGCCTCTCCGTGTTCCATGAGATAAACTCGAATTACGCCGATAGTGATCTGTCGAAATCCGACAGGTGAATCCGTCGCATGCATCAGCCCCGGTGGAAATGTCTGCCGGGGCTTTTTCGTGCTCTGAACCAGTCAACCGAAAGGAACTGATGGCCATCAAACTCATCGCCAACAACAGCAAGGAGGCGGAGCCAGAGGATCCGGTCTACGGCGACACGTCTCTGCCCCGGAAGTTCAATATTGGCATTGCAGTCCCGCCGCACCATGACGTGACATTTTCCCACACGACGTTGGACCCCTTGCGATCGTGGAAGACGGGGTTATTGCCGGATACAACGTTTTGTCGACGGCGGCGCCTACTTTCCCTTGCGAATCGTCAATCCGTAGGTGAAGCGGTCCGCCCGGTAATGATTCTCGTTGTATTCGATCACCTTTCTCCCGGCGTCACTCACCACGCGCTTGCGGACAAGAATCGGATCACCCTTCCCGCACGCGAGCACCTCGGCCAGCTTCTGGGTCGCAAGCTCGGCGGAAACCTCCTCTTCGGAAAACTCCGGCACGATCCCGCTTCGCTTCGAGATCAGCTCATAGAGCGGCATGGAGTAATCGTCATCGACGGTGAGTCGCGTGCGTGGATGAAACCACGAAACGGATTTCACCGACGGAATCCCGCCGTAACCCCGCACGCGCTCCAATCGGATTATCCCTCGCTTCTTTTCCAGACTGGAGAGCTGGAGCATCCGTGCAACTTTTGCGTCCGGCTTCGTGTCTTCCACCAGACGGGAAAAGGTTTCCACGGAAATGCCCTTCGCCCTCATCTCACGCGTGAAGCTGGGCCAGTTCTCCAGGCTCGTGCGAACCGATTGCCGCACATACCGGGTTCCGCGTCCCGCCCTGCGCTCGAGCACGCCTTCCTGCACCAGGCGCGAGATCGCCGCGCGCACGGTATTGCGACAGACCCCGAGTTGCTCGGCGATTCGCGCCTCCGGAGGCAGCAACTCCCCGTTCTGATAACGGGATTGCTTCAACATTTCGCGAATCAAGCTCTCCACCTGCACGTGCAGCGGAATGGAACTCTTGTGATCGATCTTCATACAAATCCGCTCCCGTCGAGCGCCGGAACTTGCCTACAGCACCGGCGGGCAGGAGTCACGATGCGTAAGGCTGAAATATCTGACAGGCTCTCTCCAGCTTTCCCCACGATGGATCGTGATTCAGCACGCGCACGGGATCGTTCTCACCTTGCGTCCGGGAGGATTGCGACTACGAAGCAAAATAGGGGTCTCGATTCTGGTCCGCTGCGAAGCGTCAGATGGTGCGGCTCAGGCAGCATGGGAGAAAATTCCCGGGACTGTGCGAACGCCCTCGTATGAGGTGGTGTGCAGTCCTGATTCCTCCCGACGCTCCACCCGCAGAGGTGATTTTATGGGCAAATTCGGGCAACGGCCGTCCGCGGCTGTTTGGTGATTTTGAGGACCAATCCCCGGAAACCTTGTATTGATCGATGTTTCCGGGTGGTCGGGCTGGCGGGATTCGAACCCACGACCTCTTGAACCCCATTCAAGCGCTCTACCAAGCTGAGCCACAGCCCGTCACTGAATCCGCGGATTCTTTTCTCCGCGGGACCAGAAAGTAAAAGCCGCGCGGCGGGATTGGTCAAGCGCTGGCTACGGCTTCCGCGTTGCTTTTTGAATGTATTCGACGATCGCGTCGACGTCAGGGGAGTTGATCTGGGGGGAGACGGCATGCCGAGCGTCGGCAGCCCTTCGGTAATGACCTTGCGCAGTGCGGTTTCGTTGGGAGCGTGCTTGAAGCTTCCGGCAAGCAGTCCGGAAGTATTCCGCCAATCAATGTGTTCGATCGGGCGGGTTTGCGCGACGGCTGGAGAGGAGATGACCAGCGGGAGCGCGCAAAGCGCGGAAAGGATGAGTCTGAACATATCGAGGTCGGAGCCTCCGGTGTCCGGATCGCTGGTCGAGTTCCCGAAGCTTCATGAGCGGGATGGCAGTGAACAGTCATTCGTCCGCTTGCGCGCCGGTATCGGGATCGATACGGTTTCGGCGTGCGGGCGAAGGTCACGATTGTTGGAGCAAATGGTTATTCGGGTGAGGAACTCTGCGCACTGCTCTGCCGCCATCCTGGTGTCGAGCTGGTGGGGGTGAGTTCGCGCACCCACGCCGGGAAACGTCTCGGTGACGTGCTGCCGCGGCTCTCGGGTGTGCCGGCGGCCGAGGCTCTGGTTTTTTGCGACTCGAAAATCGACGCCCTTCTCGCGACGGGCGCGGAGTTTTTCTTTCTCGCGCTGCCGCACGGACTGGCGAGCGAGTTTGCGCTGCCGCTGGTCGAGGCGGGGAAGCGCGTGGTCGATTTGAGCGCGGACTTCCGGTTGCGGAGCTCGGAGGTTTACGAGGAGTTTTACGGGGAACCGCATCCCGCTCCCGGCATGCTCGCGGACGCGGTGTATGGCATTCCGGAGTTGTATCGAGAGAAGATCCGCGCGGCGAGGCTCGTGGCCTCGGCGGGTTGCTATCCGACGAGCATCATCCTGCCGCTCGTTCCGCTGTTGCGCGAGGGCTTGATTGATGCCGGCGACATCGCGGTGTCCAGCGCAAGCGGCGTGAGCGGGGCGGGGCGGAAGGCGGACGTGAGTCTGCTTTACGCGGAATGCAACGAGAGTCTGCGAGCCTACGGGATTCCGAAGCACCGGCATCTTTCCGAAATCGAGCAGGAGCTTTCCTTCGCGGCCGGGCGGGCGGTGACGATCACGTTCGTCCCGCATCTCGCGCCGATGACGCGTGGGATTCACACGACGATTTTCACCCGGCTGTCGGACGGCACGGAGCTTTCCGCGGTCGAAGAGACGTTGCGCGCGGCTTACGCGAACGAGCCGTTTGTGCGGGTGCGCGAGGCGCTGCCCGATACGAAGAGCGTGAATGGAACGAACTTCTGCGACATCGCGGTGCGGCACGACGCCCGTGCGAACCGGCTCATCCTGCTGAGCGCGGAGGACAATCTGGTGAAGGGGGCCGCCGGGCAGGCGGTCCAGAATTTCAATCTCATGGCCGGACTGCCCGAGACGGCCGGTTTGCTTTGAAGACGAAACTTCGCACGATCGAGGGCGGGGTGTGTGCACCGAAAGGATTCGCCGCCGCCGCCATTTCCGCCGGCATCAAGTATCCCGTGGGGCAGCGCGACGACATGGCGCTTGTCGTTGCAGACGAACCCTGCGCCGCCGCGGCGACATTCACGACGAACAAGGTGCAGGCGGCGCCCGTGCTCGTCTCGAAGGAGCACCTGCGGTCCAGGCGCTGCCGCGGGGTCATCCTCAACAGCGGCAACGCCAACGCATGCACCGGTGAACCGGGTGTGGCGAATGCCCGTGCGATGACCGCGGCCGTTGCCACGGAGCTTGGTGTGAAGCCCGAGGAGATCCTCGTCTGCTCGACGGGCCGCATCGGTGTGCCGCTGCCGATCGAGAAAATGCTCGCGGCCGTTCCTGCTCTGGCTGCGGGACTGGGGGCGCATTCCGAGGAGGCGGCGAGGGCGATCATGACGAGCGATACCGTCCACAAGGAGGCTGCGCGCGAGTTTACGAGCAATGGCCGGAAGTTTCGCGTAGGCGGCATTGCGAAAGGCGCGGGAATGATCGACCCGAACATGGCCACCATGCTTGCGGTGATCACGACCGACGCCGCGTTTTCGAAGGCCGAGTTGCAGCGTCGTCTGCGCACCGCTGTGGAACGTTCGTTCAACCGGATCACGATCGACGGGGACATGAGCACGAACGACACCGTCATCCTTCTCGCGAGCGGTGCGCAGGGTGTTCCCGATGGTGACGATTTTCAGGAGGCGCTCGACTCGGTGGCGCTGGATCTTGCGATGAAGATCGTCCTCGATGGCGAGGGCGTCACCCGGTTCATCGAGGTGGAGGTGCGCGGCGCGAAGAACACGAAGGATGCGCGTCTCGCGGCGGAGGCGATCGCGAATTCGACCCTCACGAAATGCGCGTGGGCGGGTGGCGATCCGAACTGGGGCCGCATTCTCGATGCGGCCGGCTATTCCGGCGCCGCACTCGATCCGAACAAGGTTTCCATCGACTACGACAAGGTCCCCGCCGTGCGCGGGGGCATGCCTGCGAAGACGCCCTTTGCGCGACTCGAAGCCGTTGCGAAGAAGAAGGCGTTCAAGGTCACCGTCGACCTGCATCTCGGAGCAGCGAGCTACACCGTTTTCACCACGGACCTCACGGAGGCCTACGTGAATTTCAACCTCGGCGAATGACCATGGCACGATCCCTCACACCTGCCGCCCGCTCGGAGAGCCTCATCGAGGCGCTGCCCTACATCCAGAAGTTCCGCGGCCAGACCTTCGTCATCAAATACGGCGGCAGTGCCATGGAAGACGACCACCAGGTCGAGCGGTTGCTGCGAGATGTCGTGTTTCTCGAGGCGGTCGGAATCAATCCCGTGCTCGTGCACGGCGGCGGCAAGGCCATTTCCAGCAAAATGCGGGCCGCCGGCATTGCGCCGCGGTTCGTGAAGGGCTTGCGCGTCACCGAGGAGACCGCGGTGAAGATTGTCGAGGAGACGCTCGACGGTGAAATCAACCCCGGCATCGTTCGCTCGATCACCGCCCACGGCGGGCGCGCCCTCGGTTTTTCCGGAAAGACCGTTTTTGTTTCGCAGCGACTCGCGCCGGTCCATGATGCCGACGGCACGGAAGTCGATCTCGGCTTCGTCGGCGAGGTTGTGAACGTGATCACCGAGGAGGTGGATCACGCGGTAAAAAAGGAGATCGTTCCGGTGATCTCGCCGATTGGCGCAACCGAAGACGGGCAGGTGCTCAACATCAATGCCGATGTCGCCGCCGCCGCGCTTGCCGCGGAGCTGAAAGCGCACAAGCTCATCTTCGTGAGCGATGTGACCGGCATCATGCGCAACCCCGCTCAAGCCGACTCGCTCATTCCCTCGGTCACCAGCGAGCAAACGCGCACGTTGATCAAGCAGAAGGTCATCGACGGTGGCATGATTCCGAAAGTGGAGTCCGCGGTCCGCGCGCTGGAGAAGGGCGTGGAGAAGATCCATCTCATCGGAGGACACATTCCGCACTGTCTGCTGCTGGAGATCTTCACCAACGCGGGCATCGGCACGGAGATCGTGCTGTAGGCAGCGGGTTGGGTGGCGGTTCCGTTTCCGACGCGCATCGCATCCATCGGCGCCCACATTCGATGAGCGATTCCTTTTCCGCTTTCCTGGCGGTCCATGTGGTGGCCGGAACGATTGCTCTGATCGTGGCGCCGCTTGCGATGGTGACCGCGAAAGGGCGGATCTGGCATCGCAGGTGGGGAAGGATTTATTTCTGGATGATGGCGGTCGTCGCCGCGACGGCTGCGGCGATGTGCTGGCTGCGGAGCGGGCTCTTCCTTTTCCTGGTGGCCATCTTCAGCTTTTACCTCGCGCTTACGGGATACACGGCATTGCGGCGGAAGTCTCCCGCGAGGAGCGCTTCCCCATTGGAATGGCTCAGCGCGATCGTGATGCTTTTCACCGGAGGTGTGCTGGTGGCGACGGCGTTCCGTCCCGCAGGTTCCGGCGGATTCTGGATTCCACTCGTCTTTGGTGCGATCGGACTTTTTCTGGCGGGGCAGCAGATCTTCCGTTTTGTGAAACCGTCGCCGGATGCGCGGGCGTGGATTTACGCCCACATGACCCGGTTTCTCGCGGCCTACATTGCCACCGTGTCGGCTTTCTCCGTCGTCAACTTCACGTTTCTTCCGCCGCTCTGGCGCTGGCTGTGGCCAACGTTTGCTGGAACGATCGGGATCGTTTTCTGGAGACGACACTACGAGAAGCGCTTTCAGTCTGCAGCGACGCGCGGCGCGCTTTCGTAGAGACCTTCGTTGTTGGTCGGCGCTCGCATTTTGCCCGAAAATCGGAAATAAGGCCGCCCGATGAGCGGCGGTGCAGATAAAAAGACGGCGGCGGCGGCCCTGGCGGCGCTCGGTGTGGTCTTCGGCGACATCGGCACGAGTCCGCTCTACACCTACGGAACCGCTCTTGGAGCGCTCGGTGGTGCGGGTTCCGGACACGCGGTCGGCGTCGCTTCGCTGATCCTCTGGAGTTTGCTGATCCTGGTGACTTTCAAATACGTCGGCCTTGTGATGCGGGCGGACTATCACGGGGAGGGCGGGGTGTTTGCGCTGCTTTCGTTGCTTAAGCAGAAGATCCCGTCGGGAACGGGGCTGCACGTGCCGGGGTATGTCGTGATGCTGCTGTTCGGCGCGGCGCTGCTCTACGGAGATGGCACCATCACGCCGGCGATCTCGGTGCTTAGCGCAATCGAAGGTCTGGAAGCGGTGGACCCTGCGCTAAAGCCCGCGGTGGTCCCCATCACGGTCGGACTGCTGGCCGTGCTCTTCGCAGTGCAGCGGTTTGGAACGGGGCGACTGGGCAGGATCTTCGGCTGGGTGATGTTGTTGTGGTTCGTGACGATCGGACTCGCAGGCCTGTCGTGGGTCGTGCGTGCTCCGGAGGTGCTGGCGGCGTTCAATCCGCTCCTCGCGCTGGAGACGCTGCGAACGGCGGGATGGTCCGTGTTTTTGCTGATGGGGGGAGTCGTCCTGGCGGTGACGGGTGTGGAGGCGCTCTATGCCGACATGGGGCACTTCGGCCGGCGGGCGATCTCGTTCGCATGGCATTTCGTCGCGCTGCCGGCATTGGTGCTCAACTATCTCGGGCAGGCGGCGCTTGCGATGCGCAGACCGCAGGACTTCGCAGGTGGAACGGCGTTTTTCGAACTGGTTCCGGACGGCTGGCCGACGATTGCCATGGTGGCGCTGGCGACGCTAGCAACGATCATCGCCTCGCAGGCGTTGATCTCCGGGGTGTTTTCGTTGACCGCGCAGGCCCGCGACCTGCGGTTCCTTCCGCGGCTGAAAATCGTCCACACGAGTCGCGACGAACGCGGGCAGGTTTAT
>CALGTD010000082.1 GCA_937901895.1 uncultured Spartobacteria bacterium
ATATGACAGGTATGGATATGCCTCGGCTACTGGCGCTCCGCGTGACGCTTACGCTTCAATCCCTTCCATTCCGGTGCAAGGTCACTGCCGAAGGGCCGTTCCAACGAAATTTTTTTGAACGCGGGCGGCGAATATGGTGTCGGTTTAAGCCGAAAACCAACCATTCCAAAAACTTCGTTCGTAGCATGCAGGTTTCTCCTTCGGGGCAAACCCCCATGGTAGAAGTGAAGGATCTTCGGAAGGAGTTTGGGCCGAAGGTCGCGGTTGACGGAATTTCCTTTTCCGTCGCAAAGGGCGAGGTGCTCGGGTTTCTCGGGCCCAATGGCGCCGGCAAATCCACCACGATGCGCATGATCACCGGGTTCATCCCGCCATCGGATGGGCGGGTGACGGTCGGTGGGTTCGACATGGCGGAGCAGCCGGTCGATGCGAAGCGCCTCATCGGCTATCTGCCGGAAAACGCACCCGCCTACACGGACATGACCGTCCATGGCTTTCTGACCTTTGCCGCCGAGTTGCGCGGGCTTTCCGGCGACGCCAAGCGGAAGGCGGTCGATCGCGTGGTCGAGATGTGCTTCCTCGAGGCGGTGCTCCACCAAAGCGTGGAGACGCTTTCAAAGGGCTACCGACACCGCACGTGTTTCGCGCAATCGATCCTGCACGACCCTCCGGTGCTCATCCTCGACGAGCCGACGGACGGCCTCGATCCCAACCAGAAGCACGAGGTGCGCACGCTCATCCGTCGCATGGGCGAGTCGAAGGCGATCATCTTCTCGACGCACATTCTCGAAGAAGTGGAGGCCGTGTGCTCGCGCGCGATCGTGATCGATCGCGGCCGCATCGTCGCAAACGGCACCCCGGCCGAGCTGAAGCGCCGCTCGCCGCGTGCGGGCGTGGTCATCGTGCGCTTCGCCGCACCCACGGATGCAGCGGCAAAACTCCGGACAATCTCCGGCGTCGAATCGGTGGATCCGCTCGATGGCGAGCCCGCCTTCACTGTGAAGGGAAGGAACGGTGACCTCGGAACGGCCATCTACGATCTCGCGGTCTCGGAGCGATGGAAGATTGCGGATCTCCACGCCGAGGAAGGCCGGCTCGACGATGTCTTCCGCAGCATCACGCAACCCGACACGAAGGAGGTGACGGCCAGGTGAAGGACTCGCTGCGCAACATCGGTGCCGTCGTGCGACGGGAGACGATCGGGTTCTTCGCGTCGCCCGTGGCCTACGTGTTCATCATCATCTTTCTGCTGCTGGCGGGCTTTTTCACCTTCATGGTGAGCGGCTTTTTCCAGCGCGGGCAGGCGAATCTCGAGCCGTTCTTCGTCTGGCAGCCGTGGCTCTACCTCTTCCTTGTGCCCGCGGTGGCCATGCGGATGTGGTCGGAGGAACGGCGGCTCGGCACGCTCGAGCTGCTCTTCACGATGCCAATCACGCCGTGGCAGGCGATCGTCGGGAAATTCCTTGCCGCGTGGCTCGTCGTGGCCGTGTCGCTGGCGCTCACGTTCCCGCTCGTCATCACGGTCAATTACCTCGGCAACCCAGACAACGGCGTGATCCTCGCCGGCTACGCGGGCAGTCTGCTGCTCGCCGGCGCGTATCTCGCCATCGGCGCGATGATGTCCGCGCTCACGCGCAACCAGGTCGTGAGCTTCATCCTCGCGGTTGTTGTCTGTCTGTTCCTCGTGCTCGCGGGCTGGCCGCCCGTGACCGACCTCCTCGGTCGCTACGCGGCTCCGTGGCTCGTGGACGCCGTGGCGTCGTTCAGCGTGATGACTCACTTCCAGAGCATCCTCAAGGGCGTGCTCGATTCACGCGACCTGCTGTTCTTCGCCTCGGTCATCGTGTTCTCGCTTTTCACCACCAGCGTCATCCTTCGCACCTATCGCGCGGGCTGACCTCTCGTCGTTCGTCATGAAAAAATCCTCCAAGACATTTCTGTTCTCGGCGGGCGGAGTGGCGGCGGTCTTCCTCATTCTCGTCTCCCTCAACGTCATCGCCGGTTTCTTCAAAGCTCGAGCCGATCTCACCGCCGAGCGCGCATTCACGCTCACGGCCGGCACGCGCGCGGTGCTGAAAAAAATCGACGCCCCCATCCAGGTGCGGCTCTACGTCACGCGCGGGCCGGAAATGCCCGTCGAGCTCCGCAACTACGCCGCACAGGTCGAGGACATGCTCGAGGAATACCGGCAGCTGAATCCGGAAATCCGCATCGAAAAACTCGACCCCGAACCGGATTCCGACGCCGAGGATTCCGCGAACCTTGACGGCATCGAGCCGCGACTCCTGCCGAACGGCGAGCAGGTCTATCTCGGCGTGAGCGTGAGCCGGCTCGACCGCAAGTCGGCCGTGTCGTTCCTCTCGCCCGAGCGCGAGCGGTTGCTCGAATACGACCTCACCCGCGCCATCGCCGAGGTGCTCACCGACAAAAAACCGGTGGTCGGCATATTGAGCCCGCTGCCCGTCATGGGAATGAGCCCATCACTGATGTTCATGGGCGGCAACATGCAGCCGCCGTGGGCGTTTGTCTCGGAGCTTCAGCGGCAGTTCGAGGTGCGTGAAATTCCGTTCGCCTCGGAGTCGATTCCCGAGGACGTGAACGTCCTGCTCGTGATTCACCCGGAGGGCATCAGCGACGGAACGCAATACGCGATCGACCAGTTCGTCCTTCGCGGCGGCAAGCTCGTCGCCTTCCTCGATCCCTACTGCGTGCTGGGCGGTTCCAGCCCGATGGGCGGCCCTGGTTCGTCCACGCTCGACAAGCTCCTGCCCGCCTGGGGCGTGGAATTTTCAACCGCGGTCGCGGTCGCCGACCTCGATTACATGACGCAGACCACGCGCGGTCGTCAGCCCGGCGTGCTCCAGCTCTCGGAGCAGGCTTTCGATCGCAGCGATGTCATCACGGGCGACATCGACAACATGCTGCTCGTTTTCGCCGGTGCCTTCCAGGGCTCGCCGGCCGAGAGCCTGCAGCGCACCGTGCTCGCGAAATCCTCCAAGCATTCGCAACTCGTTCCGCCGGCGCAGGCGGACTCCTCGCCGCAGACGATCCTCGATTCGTTCGAGGATTCCGGAATCGAATACCCGCTCGCAATCCGGCTCACCGGCAAATTCAAGACCGCGTTCCCGAACGGCAAACCCGGCGCCGCCAGCTCCGACAACGGGGAGAAGGACGAGGCAGACAAGGACGAAGCGAAGACGGAGGAGAACAAGGAGCAGGCCGCCGATTCCCTCAAGGAATCCACGGCCGACGGCGTGGTGATTCTCGTGGCCGACGCGGACTGCATCCAGGATCGCGCCGCCATTGCCGAATTGCCGAATCCCTTCGGCCAGCCCGTCCTGGTTCCCTCGAACGGCAACCTCTACTTCGGGTGGAACGCCGTCGAGCAGCTCGCCGGCGACGAAAACCTCATCTCCGTGCGCGGCCGTGCGAGCCGCGAGCGGCCGTTCACCGTCGTTCGTGAGATGCAGGCCGAGGCCCGGCAGAAATACCAGAGCACGATTCAACGCCTCGAGGACGAGCTCCAGCAAACCGAGGCGAAACTCAACCAGCTCCAGCAGGCGAAGTCCGATCAGCAGCAGCTCATCCTCTCGCCTGAGCAGCAACAGGAGCTCGAAAACTTCCGGAAGAAGCAGGCCGAGGTGCGCCAGCAGCTCAAGGAGGTGCGCCGTGACCTCGCCCGCGGCATCGACTCGCTCGAGACCCGGTTGAAGTGGATCAACATCGGTCTCATGCCCCTGATCGTCGCGATCGCCGGCCTCACCTTCTTCTTCATCAAACGTCAACGCGCTGTTCGTCGATGAAATCGAAGCAACTTTTCGTTCTCGCTGTTCTTGTCGTTGTTCTCGGAATCGCCAGCATTCTTCTGCTCCGGAGCGAGCACTCTTCGTGGCAGGCTCCGTCAGCCGCCGGCACCCGCGTGCTGGCGGAGTTCGACCCGAATGCCGTGGCGCGCGTCGAAATCAAAAACAAGGACGGCTCGGTCGTCCTCACGCGTCGCGAGGACAAATGGACCGTCGAGCAAAGCTCGGGCTATCCGGCGAACTTCGAGCGGATCAGCGGCCTCATCCGGCGCCTTTGGGACCTGAAGTCGGTGCAGGAGGTCGCCGCGGGGCCCTCGCAGTTTGCCCAGCTCGAGCTCGTCGAGCCCGCGGAAGGAAAATCCGACACAGGCACCGTAATCTCGCTTGAGGATGCGTCGGGCAAACGCCTCACGGCATTGCTCGCCGGCAAGACGCACATGCAGGCTCCTCCCGGTTTCCCCGGAGACGGCTATGCGGCCGGCCGTTACCTGATGGCGCTAGACGGAAAGAACCGCGTCGTTCTCGTGAGCGACCTGTTCGATGAAACCCGCCAGCCGGCGAAGGACTGGCTGGAGCGCGACTTCCTCCGTATTGCGAATCCAAAATCGATCACGCTCAAGGGCCCCAATCGCGAGTGGTCCCTTACGCGTGAGAATCCCAGCGAACCGTGGAAGCTCGCCAACGGCGTGGTCCCCGAGGCCGGGAAGGCCGGAAGCATTGTCGCCGCGCTGGGCGTGCCGTCCTTCGACGACGTGAGCGCGGACGAGTCGGCGTTCGATTTCAGCGAGCCGGACACGCTCACCGTGCAAACGACTGATGGCTTCACCTACACATGGACGATCGGCAGGCAGAAGGACGACACCTACCCGGTAAAGATCGCAATCAACGGCGACTTCCCGAAGGAGCGCACGCCCGCCGAGGACGAGAAGCCGGAGGACAAGGAGAAGCTCGACGAGGCCTTCGCGAAGGAACGCGAGGCTCTCGAAAAGCGCCTCGCCGAGGAGAAGCGCTTCGAGAAATGGATCTATCGCATTCCCGCCACGACGCTCTCGTCGATTCTCGTCAGTGAGAAGGATCTTCAGCCTCCAACCCCTACGCAGGATCAAACATCCGAGAAAACCCCGGAACAGGCACCTGACCCAATCCCGGACACTCCGTAAATTGGGTCAAGGCCTATGAAAACCACTTCCGAACTTCGCCGCGTCGCGTTTCTCGGAGACTATGTTCCGCGCCAGTGCGGCATCGCCACATTCACCGCCGATCTGCGCAACGCGATCGCCACGCAATATCCCTCGCTTCAATGCCCGGTCGTCTCCGTGAGCGACCGACCGGGCGGCTACGATTATCCGCCCGAGGTGCGTTTCGAGATCGCCGAGCGCGACCTGCCCGCGTATCGACGCGCGGCGGATTTTCTGAACCTCGGCAACACGGACATTCTCTGCGTCCAGCACGAGTTTGGCATCTTCGGCGGGCCGGCGGGCAGCCATCTGCTCGCAACGCTCGGCGCCCTGCGCATGCCCGTCGTCACCACGCTGCACACGGTGCTGCGCGAACCAAACCCGGATCAGCTCCGCGTCTTCAATGAACTCACGCGTCTCTCCGCGCGACTCGTGGTGATGACCGATAAGGGCGCGGAATTCCTGCGCGAGATCTACAACATCCCGTCGGACAAAATCGACGTGATCCCGCACGGCATCCCCGATGTGCCGTTCGTCGATCCGAATTTCTACAAGGATCAATTCGGCGTGGAGGGCCGGCAGGTGCTGCTGACCTTCGGCCTGCTCTCGCCGAGCAAGGGCATCGAAAACGTTCTCAACGCCCTGCCCGAGATTGTCTCCGAGTTTCCGGATGTCGTTTACATCGTCCTCGGCGCGACGCATCCGAGCCTCATCCGCGATCAGGGCGAAAGCTACCGCCTCAGTCTCGAGCGTCTCGCGCAGAAAAACGGCGTGAGCCGCAACGTCATTTTCTTCAATCGCTTCGTCGAACTCGAGGAACTCACGGAATTCATCGGCGCCGCCGACATTTACATCACGCCCTATCTCAGCGAGGCGCAGATCACCAGCGGCACGCTTTCCTACAGCTTCGGAGCCGGCAAGGCGGTCATTTCCACACCCTACTGGCACGCGGCGGAATTACTCGCCGACGACCGCGGCGTGCTCGTGCCATTCGGCGATCCCTCCGCAATCGCCACCGCGGTGAAGGATCTTCTTCGCAGCGAGACACGGCGCCACGCGATGCGCAAGGCCGCCTACAAGCTCGGTCGCGAGATGACTTGGTCGAACGTCGCCCACCAGTATGTCGCAAGCTTTGAACGCGCACGCCAGGAGCGCCGCGTCGCGGTTCGCGCGGGCTTCCGCGCACAAACGCTGGACCGTCGTCGCGACGATCTTCCGGCCGCGCGATTCGATCACCTTCTGCGCATGACGGATGGCACCGGCATGCTCCAGCACGCGACGTTCACCGTGCCCAACTTCCAGCACGGATACTGCACGGACGACAACGCCCGCGCGCTCATGCTCATGATGCTCCTGGACGAAGCCGAGGAGGAGGTTCCACGCGGTTACGAGATCACAGGCGCCTACGCGGGATTTCTCCAGGATGCGTTCGATCCGAAGCTCCGGCGCTTCCGGAACTTCATGGCGTTCGACCGCACCTGGCTAGAGGAAGTTGGCTCCGAGGACAGCCACGGTCGCGCGCTCTGGGCGCTCGGCACCTGCGTCGGCCGCGCACGCAACAACAGCATCCGGCAATGGGCGGCCCAGATTTTCGAGGCGGCTGTCGAAACCGTGGAGACGTTCACCTCGCCACGGGCGTGGGCGTTTACGATCCTCGGCCTTCACGAATATCTCCGCGCGCTCAGCGGCGATCTGCTCGCCAACCGGCTGCGCGAAAGCCTCAGCGACCGTCTGCTCGCGCTGTTCCGGGAGACCGCCGACAAGGACTGGCTGTGGTTCGAGAACGTCGTCGCCTACGACAACGCGCGCATCTCACAGGCGCTGATTCTCAGCGGCCGCTGGACCGGGCATGAGGAAATGCTGCGCGTCGGCCTCGACACCCTCCGTTGGCTCGCGAAGAACCAGACCGGCGAACACGGACAGTTCCGGCCGATCGGATCAAACGGCTTCTGGGTTCGCGGTCAGGCACCGGCACGCTTCGATCAGCAGCCGATCGAGGCGAATGCCATGCTCAGCGCGTGCCTCGAGGCCCATGGCGCCACCGGCGACGAGTTCTGGCTGCGCGAGGCGCGCAAGGCATTCGACTGGTTCCTCGGTGGAAACGATCTCGGTATTTCGCTCTACGACGCGCAGACCGGCGGCTGCCGCGACGGGCTTCACATCGACCGCGCCAACCAGAACCAGGGCGCGGAATCCACCCTGGCCTTCCTGCTCTCGCTCTCCGAGATGCGGCTTGCGCAGAACATTCTCACCCCGTTCGAACCCCAAAAGACCGTATGATGCACCGTCTTCCACTGCAGATTCGACCGGATCCCACGCGTGTGCTCGTGCGCCCGTTCGTGCCTGCCGCCGAGCCGCGTGCGCTCAATCCCACCGACGCGCCACGCGCGTTGAAGATTCTCACGCGCATTCTCTCGCTGGGCGACGACGAAGTTCACCGGCTGCTCGACGAAGTGATGCGCGACTTTGAGAACCGGCACTCCGACATCCGGCGCATCTTTCTGGACCACTTCGAGCGGGTTCGTGAATACCTGCCCACCGACCGGCCGCTCTCCGAGGAGCGCCGCCTGCTCATCGGCGCCTATTTCACGAACGAATACTCGCTCGAGTGCGTCGCCGTCTTCAATCCGAGCATCGTTCCGCACCCCGACCAAAGCGGCGTCGACTCGGATTCCGTTCGCATCATTCTCAGTCTGCGCGCCACTGGTGAAGGTCACATTTCGTCCATCACCTTCCGCTCCGGCATCGTTCACGGAAACGGCGGGATCGAAATCGATCCGCCGTCGCGGTTCGTCGCCGAGCCGCGGCCCATTCCCTCCGCCGAATACGACCGGGAAACCTTCACTCGAAAACTCGCCGAGCTCGGCCTCGACAACGCGTTCGCGCGCCACGTGCTCGACACGCTGGGCGATCGCTTCACGCTCGCGCAGTTGCGGTCCGCGGTGGACGTCCAGCGGCGCTATCACAAGCACCCCGACACCGACGGCATCGGAGCCCGGATGGTCCTGCTCGCCCGCTCCAACTACGAGGTCGAGTTCGACCCCTCGCAAAGCATCTCCGAGCGCATCATCTTCCCGTTCTCGCCGAGCCAGAGCAATGGCATCGAGGACGCGCGATTCGTCTGTTTCCGCGACGACGACGGCTCCGTCACCTACGTCGCGACCTACACCGCCTACGACGGCCGCATCGTCCTGCCGCAGCTTCTCGAAACGCGCGACTTCCTGCGTTTCCGCGTCTGCACGCTCAACGGCCCCGCGGTTCAAAACAAGGGCATGGCGCTCTTCCCGCGCCGCATCGGCGGGCACTACTGCATGCTCTCCCGGCAGGACAACGAGAACATCCACGTCATGTTCTCCGACCATCTCCATTTCTGGTTCGAGTCGCGTGTCATTCTGCGACCCACGGAGCCCTGGGAGTTCGTCCAGCTCGGCAACTGCGGCTCACCGATCGAAACCGAGGCCGGCTGGCTCGTGCTCACCCACGGCGTCGGCCCGATGCGCAAATACTGCATCGGCGCGATCCTGCTCGATCTCGAGGACCCGACGCGTGTGATTGGCCGTCTGCGCGAACCCCTTCTCAAACCCGCACCCGACGAACGCGAAGGCTACGTCCCCAACGTCGTCTACACTTGCGGGGCGATGGTTCACCGCGGTCGGCTCATGGTCCCCTACGCGATCTCCGACACCGCAACCACCTTCGCCACGGCGTCGCTGGACGACATCCTCTCGGCGATGACAAAGTAATCGATCGCGCCATCCTCGCGCACGCGGATCTCGCGGAGTCAGAATTCATCATCCGGGACCCTTCCCCATTCGCTATTCGCGAATGGCGAATACGTTCGCCGTAGAGATTTGCTTCCATGGAACCCGGCGCCCCGGCTCTCCGAGTCGCGCCTTTGAGAGAAAACAGGCGACTGCCTCAGCGCTCTTCGGTGGCCAGCGAGTAGCTGGTGCTTCGGCCCCCGCCCTTGTCCTGACGGAGGACGCCCGGTCCAGGAGTTCCTTGATATCTCGAAACGCCGTGTCCGGGGAGCCCTCTTTGCGGGAACGTGACATAGACTGCGGTCAAAGGCTGTCAGCGCCAGCACCAAAATTCTCGACAAATCACGACTGTTGATATCGTATATTCGCATGGCCCGCTTTAACATCTCCAACGCAGAGTGGGAGGTCATGCGCGTGGTTTGGAGAAAACCATCCATCACGGCGCAGCAGGTCATCGACGATCTTCAAACGAACAGGAGCTGGTCGGCATCCACCATCAAGACCCTGCTAAACCGTCTCGTAAAAAAGCAGGTCCTCAAGTTCGAAAAAAACGGCCGACAGTATGTCTATGCGCCGCTGGTTTCGGAGGAGGAATGCCGTACCTCCGAGATCAAGTCCTTCCTGGATCGCGTTTTCGACGGAACCCTTTCTCCGATGCTCGCGCATTACGTGCGGAACGAGCCGTTGGCTGAACAAGAAATCGAGGAGCTGGAGCGCATCCTGAAACAACGAACGCTGTGACCACGGCAAGCCACGCGATGAGCTTTCTGCTCGATTCGACCCTGGTCGGAAGCGGGCTGGTTCTTGCCGTGCTCGTCTTTCAGTCGCTGGGAAAACGCCGCCTCGCCCCCAAGTGGCTCGCCTTGGCGTGGGTGCTCATTTCGATCCGGTTCCTGCTGCCCGTTCCGGCTGACTTGCCGGGGGCGATCCCCGTCGTTCCTGCCGGTCAAACGCTGACGGAACGCCTGGGAGGTGCGCAAACCGAAGAAGCCGCGGTGCATGGGAATGACATACCCGGTTCGGGGGGGAAACGTGGACTTTCCAGCGGACTGTTCATTCTCTGGGCCGCAGGGGCTGCGGTCTCGGCGAGCGTGCTCCTTGCGCAAGCGGCGCGTTTACGACGGATCCTGCGCGAACGTCAGTCCACGGATCACGACCTTCTCGAACTCCTTGAATCAGCGAAGACGCGGCTGCGCATCCATTCTCCGATCGGGCTGATCCTCAGTGAGCAGGCGAATGCGCCTATGATTGTGGGCTGGTTGCGCCCGCGGATCGTTCTCCCGGCCTCATTCCCCCGGGGTTTGTCCGATCCGGAGATCACGCGCATTCTGGTGCACGAGCTCTCCCATTTTAAATCGGCCGACGTGCTCGCGCTGTGGCTCGCCGCGATCGTGCGGGTCGTGCACTGGTATAATCCACTCGCCTATGTGGTCGTGAACCAGTTGCGCGCGCGCCAGGAGGAAGCGTGCGACGCACGCGCGATGGCGGCACTGCAAGAGTCGGGTCAGGCCTACGGGAAGGGACTGCTGGATGCCCTGCGAATGGTTCGCGCCGATCGCGGACCTTCCGTGGGCGCGCTGGCAGCCGTCTCATCGTTTCGAGATATGCAGGGCCGAATCCGGCTCCTCGCCTCGCGACGGCGATTTTCCAGCTCTCTCTCCGCGGCTATGATCCTTTTTCTGGCCGCCCTGAGTCTTGTGACCACCACGGCCCGCGCCTCGTTTCTGCCGGGAGCGGCTGCCCGGATGGCCCTCCGTGACACCGAGACCTGGCTGATGCTTCTGGACCAGGGCCAGTTCGCGGAAAGCTGGGAGACGGCGTCGCCGAGGTTTAAGGGCCCGATTCCCGAGCGGGGCTGGGTATCCAATATCGCCCGCGTGCGCAGTCCGCTCGGACAGTTGCGCAACCGCCGCCTGCACAACCAGACCTTTCTTCCGGTGAATCCGGAGGGACTTCGCGGCCCATTCATCGTCACGGTCTTCGACAGCGAGTTCGAACGAATGCCCTTCGCGTTGGAAACCGTGACTTCCGTCCTCGATGAGGACGGTCAGTGGCGGACATCCGCCTATTTTATCCGCCCTGGTCAGTGAGCGCCTGCTGACTGCTCGCCCGTCGACAGATTCCATCGTTTACATGTGTAAACAAAATCCCTTGACGCAGGTCTATATACGACTTATTTGGTCGTTGTAATTCACAGAACACTTCAAAAATTTCAGCCTTCGAAAAAAACAATGAATCCGAAAACCTCGAACAACTCCCTTGTGGGTCTCCGCGGGCGCGCGGGCCGGCTTTTCATCATCGCGGCGATGGCTTTTGGCCCCGCGGCCGCCCGGGCGGCGGTCTATACTTGGTCGGGCGCCAACGCTTCCAACCACGGCTGGCTGCAACAAACCAACTACGTGGACGGCACGTCCGGCACCTACACATTCACCGCCGACGACACGATCTACTTTTCGAATCTCTCGGGTGCCTCGTGGACCGCGCCAGTCTTCGGCGCAGGTGGAACGATCGGCACGCTGCATTTCGGCGCCGAGACCGGCTCGAACCCAATCACAATCACCCGTGCAAATGCCGCCGTGGTCACCGTCGCCTCGGGGATTCTCGTGGATGCCGGAGCGGGTGCGAACACCATCACCGCCGCCATCTCGCTCTCCGGACCAACGACCACGTTCACGAACAACTCGTCGAACGTCCTCGTTGTTTCCCTCCCAACCGGGTCCAACGAGCTTTCCATCAACGGAGGCGCCTTCCACTTCCAGGCACAGCAGGCCGGATCGTTCACCGGCTCAACAACCGTGAACACGGGCGCCACGCTCCGGGTTCTCAATACGGCCACGCTGGCCGGTGACGTAACCGTAAAGGCCGGCGGCACTCTCGGAGGTCGCGGCACGATCGGAGCGACCGCAATCGAGAGCGGAGGGATCCTGGCGCCGGGCGTGCCCGCGGTTCCCGCCAGTTCCATCTCGTTCTCGGGTTCTCTTACGCTGGCCGATGGAAGCCTCACGCTCCTCGATTTGAACAACACGACCTTCGACTCGATCAATGTCGGTGGAGAAATCACCTTCGGTGGCGAGCTGAGGCTCACGCTTTCGGATGACTTTTTCACCACCGGGGACTACGCGTTGTTCAACTTCGCCGCGGGATCGAGTGCCGGGAGTTTCTCTGCGTTCAACCTCTACGATCCCAACGGCAAGATCGGAGAGCTGACCCTGGCCGATGGACTCTGGACCGGCGAGGTCAACGGCCTGTCCTACAGCTTTGACGAATCCACCGGTGGACTCGCCGTGACGGCTGTGCCCGAGCCGGGCACCACGGCTCTGGCGATCACCGGTCTGCTTGCAGGGGTCCTCCTTCGGCTCCGGAAGCGCCGATCCACCACGACTTCCCCGATCGCAGCGATCGGAACGAGATGACGAAGCCTCGCCACGGCAGTTTCAGAGTTCGAGCGCTTTGCCGGTCAAGGCGCTCGGGCTTCTCACTCATCGAGGTCGCGCTTGCGGTGGGCCTGATCGGTTTCTGCCTCGTGGCGCTCCTGGGCCTGCTGCAGGTCGGATTGCAGCAAGAGCGCGCGTCCATTGATCAAACACAGGCGACCCACGTGCTGGATGCGGTGAAGGACTCCCTTCGCGGCCGGCTGCGCCTCCCTGAGGGTGAGGCTCCCGTGGAGGATCGATTCGGACTGCAGATCCCGGCATCACCCGGCGCGGCACCAGTGACTCAAATCTTTGTGGTGAACGAAAGTGGTGAGCCGGTCTCCGTCGACGAACCCAACGCCTACGTCGTCCGTTGCGAAGTCAGGGCGTCAAATGGTGCGGAAGGCGTCTTCAAACCCTGGCACGCGCGTATCACCGTAGCGTGGCCCGGCGCAGCGGAGTTTCAAGGCTCCGGCCCGGACCTTCGGTTGCGGAAGGCCCAGGGACACATTGACACGACGCTGGAGGTAAACCGCGGATGACGCATCGCCCTTGCCATTCCCATTCGCGTGCACGCGGCGCATTCACGCTCGTCGAGATGCTTGTCGCGTGCGCTGTCTTCGCGATTCTCGCCGCGCTGATGCTTCACGTGCTCGGGACCGTGATGGCTTCCACCAACTCGTCCCGCGCGCGCTCCGAGGTTTTGCGCCAGGCCATCGGCGCGCTGGAGCGCGTCCACCGCGACCTTTCCGGCCTTGTGCAATCGGGCAAGTGGAGGCTGCTCGTTGTGAAGGGAACCGGCTCCGCCGGCGACGACGCCATCGTCTTCCTCGCCCCCCTCAACGCCGCAAGGAAACCCACGGACCCGCGACAACTTTCCCTCGTGCGCTATGGCATCGAGCCTCGCCCCGCGAACGCTCCGTCGTTCGGCGAATGGCCTGAGGTGCCGGCGTTTTCCCGCACCGCGCGGGCGTTTTCCTGGGGCGATGACCTCGGGGCATATCTCCCGTTTACCGAGTCGACGGCGAAGGCTGCACTTTCCAACGCGGAGCCCCAGCAAATCGCGCCTGGCGTCATCCGCTACGAAGTCTGCTTCCAGCTGCGCGACGGCTCCATTGTCCCTGACGAGCCTGCCGACCGCGCCAGCATCCGCGCCCTGATCTGTGGCATCGTGGCGGTGGATCGGCAATCCCTTGCCAGACTGCCAGCCTCCGAACGCGATGGAGTGGCGAACCGCTTTCCCAAGGCAAAGTCCAATCAGCGCCCTCTGGAAGCCTGGCGCGGCTCCATCGAGCAACTCCCTCCAGCCGTGCGCCAAACCATTCACGTCTATGAGCAAACGATTCCGATCTGACCGCGCATTCTCCCTCACCGAGCTGACCGTTGTCGTTGCGGTTCTGGCGATTCTTTCCTCCGTCGTCGGCCCCGCGTTCTCCAGCCTCGTCGGCTCCAACGGTCCCGCGCGTGCGCTCACGGAGACCTCCGTGCTGCTCGAACAGGCCCGCCAGTCCGCCATGCGCCTCGGCACTTGGGTCTGGGTCGGCGTCGCGGACACGACAGCCCTCTCCGACGGCGAGCAGCAGCTTACGCTTGTGTCGGTCGCAAGTCGCGATGGCTCCGACGATCTGTCGGAGGCGAATCTGATGCCTCTCTTCCGGGCCACGCGGGTGTCTCGCGCCAAAACCATCGTGGCACCCCAGGACGGCGCTCTCTCCATCGGCGCGGAGGAGGGCGGATTTTCGTTCACATGGAAGGTGCCGGCCTCTTCGGGAGCGCGGGACGTGGATTTTTCGGGCACCGTCGTCGGTTTCTCCCCCCGGGGCGAGGCCGTCGCCGGACCCGGGCAATCGCCGCAGTGGCTCAAACTCTCCTTCGCTTCGTCGACCAATCCAAAGGACGTGCTGGAGCTGCTGGTGGACGGTCCCTCGGGTCAGGTCGTCGTCGCGCGCTGACGTCCTTCACCGCGAAAACCGCCGACGGAATGTCCGTGCCGCATCGCCGTTTCCCGCTGCCCGCTTCGAACCACCACGGGAGCGCGCTCATGATCACGCTCGCGTTCATCGTGCTCGCGACCGTCGTCATCCTTGCGTTCTTTTCGCAGACGCGCGGCACGCTCTCGATCTCCGCCTCCGTGCCCACGCGCGCGGCCCTTGACGCCCTGGCCGAGAGCGCGATCGAGACGACCATCAGTGATCTCCGCCTGGAAATGCTCGCCGGTGCGGAAGCGGATTCAAGCCGCACCGACTTCGCGTCCTTGGATCCCATGACCGTGCGCCGCCGCTGGGCGATGGTTCCGGCCCGCGTCGTCTCGCCCAAGATCCCGGCATCCGGCTTCGAGAAGCTCCTGAAACAGAGCCTCCACGGACAGGCTTTCTACCCCGGCACGAATCCTGCAACGGCCTACACCGCTCAAGGCCCCGCCGCCGCCACCGGATCCCGACGGGCCAGCAATGTGAATACCGCGACTGATTCGCCAAACGGTCGCAAGCTCTCCGCGAAGCGCTGGGACGCCGTTGCCCTCACCACGAGCGCGCTCCCCGCTGACGCCTTGCCCGACTGGATCTACGTCACCCGGGGAGGCATTCCCGAGGACGCCCAGTCCCTCGCTGGCGCGGCCGTCTCCGATTCCTCCCTCGGCAACCCCGGTTACGTCATCGGCCGCTTCGCCTACAACATTTACGACGTCGGCGGGCTTCTGAACGCAAACGCCGCGGGCGCGCCGCAATCGAAGGCCTCCGAGGGCAGCCGGAAAGGCAGTCTTGCGTGGGCCGATCTCAGCGCCGTCGGTCTCACGTCGGACCAGGTCGTGCAGCTTGTGAATTTCCGCAACATCCACTCGAAGGATCTTCCCGACTACGCGCGCCGCATCCGCGACGACGCCGAGCGCAAGGGCTTCCTCGAGCCGCTGGAGACGGCCTCGGGCTACGACGGATTCTTCCACACGCGCAACGATCTCATACGCTTTTTCCTCCGCGTCTTCGGTCGCAATTCCGTGGAGGATTGCACGGTCGCAGAGCGCGAAATCCTCGCCAACTTCGCGCACGATTTGCGCTTTCTCTCCGCACCCTCGTGGAATCCCGACCCGACCCGGCCGAAGATTCGCCCCGCAAACGCGGGTGGCAACGACTCGCGGGGCAGGGACGACGAGATCAACCCATCCATCACTCCGCTCGTGGTGAAAAAGGAATTCACCCGCGTCCGCTTCGATGATCACGGGAATCCGACCCGGGAAGTTCCCGCCCGGCTCGGCGAACCGTTCCTGAACAGCCGATTCCCGCTGAGTCGCCTCGCGCTGCTCACGCTCACGGCAACCGCGGCGAAGGGGAGCGCCATCGAGCGATACTTCGGCCTCACGCGCACGTCGGCCGGAGATCCGTGGGTCTACGAGCACGGTGGAAATGGCACGATCCTGACACTCAATGAAGTCCAATCGCTCCCCAATCCACGCGAGCCGGACATGGTTGAACTCCTCAAGGCTGCGATTGTCGCGGGTTCGCTCGGCAAAAGCGCCGGCAACATGACCGCGGGCAGCACCGCAGCGGACGAGCGGGATCAAAACCTCGACGCGCAGGTCATTCAGATCTTCGCCAACCTCATCGACCAGGCCGACACGGACGGCTACCCGACCGCGATTCAGTTCGGCGACAACACGATCCATGGTGTCGAAAACCTCCCGTATCTCACACGCATCAAGAGCTTCCTAGTGCGCCTGCTGCCCGACACAGCGCCGTTCGCTGCAAACCAGCCCTACTCGATTGCCTTTCTGCCGGAGGTGTGGAATCCCCACGATCTCGAGCCACCCGCGGATTCGCCCACCGAGGTGCGTGTCGTTGCTGACAGCCGCATCCCCGGTCTCGACGAGCCGACCCTTTATCCCGTGCGCATTCTGCAGAACAACAGCGGCAATACCTGGGAGATCACCTTGAACGCGGGCTTCACGCCCGAGACGAGCCACGTCGAGTTGAGCGCAAGCGAACTCCGCTCGAAGGAACCGGTCGTCTTGAAATCCGGTTTCCCCGACAGTGCGTCGGTCGCTCCGAACCTCAAGGGAATCCACACGCCGACGTTCGCGGTGCCCTACGCGAGCGGGCCCATCGGCTTCCAGATCTTTGCCGACAACACCTACCCCGGTATTGCCTTCGCCCTGGAATACCGCGGCCCCGATGGCAAGTGGCACCGCTATATTGAACGCCGCGTCGTCCGCTCCGCCGACGCGACCGCCGGAGGAAGCGCAGCGCCCCGCGGCCGTTCCTCTCCCGAGTATTATCCGCTGCAGAACAACAGCCGCACCATCGCGCCCGATCCGCGCACCGACCGCTTCTCGTCCTTTCGCCTTCAGGAACAGGACACCGCCCCCAATGCCTACCTCGATGGGGCCGCGCTTCGTCCCGACCAGCGAGCCGGCTACGGATTCATTTACACGAGCGGTCGCCCGTTGCGCCCGGATCCCAACCGCGGGTGGGTGCTCGGCACCGCCGATCCCGCCTCGAACTCCGCCGCGCAGGCGATTGGCACCATTCTGCAAAACACGTCGAGCTCCCCCACCCGCTACCTCGATCCGGACGGCGTGCTGCGCCCCGGCGACGGCGCCCTCGCCACCGGCAGCGGGAAGGAGGGCCAGATGTATTGGCCGGGAAACCTCTCCAGTCGGCCCATCGTGCTGAACCGTCCATTCCGCTCCGTCGGCGAAATGGGCCACGCCTTTCGCGGCACGCCGTGCCGCAGCCTGGATTTCTTCAGCACCGCGAGCGGAGACGCGCCGTTGCTCGACTTCTTCACCGCCAGCGAGGAACCCGACGATGGCGTTACGGGCGGCCGCATTGCGATCAACTCCGCGAGCCCGCTAGTCCTCGCCGCCCTCCTGAGCGGCGCGCTTCTCGACGAAGCAAACCTCTCCTCCACCTTGAAGGATGCCCGTGCCCTTGAGGCCGCCCAATCGCTGGCCGCCCGCGTGCGGGATGCAGGCGACGGCGGCGGCCCGCTTCTCAACCGCACGGAACTCGTCACCCGATGGCTCGGCAATCAGGGCAGGCTGCCCATTGGCTCGGACTCCGAACGCATCAAGCGGCAGCGGGAGGTCTTCATTCGCGCGCTGGGCGACGTGGCCGAGACGCGCACGTGGAATCTTCTGATCGACCTTTTCGCCCAAACCGGTCGCATTCCAAACGGCAAGGAGTCGCTCGATCAATTCCTCGTCGAATCCGAGCGTCACGTCTGGGTCCACCTTTCCATCGACCGGCTCACGGGCCGGATTCTTCACCTCAGCCAGGAACCCGCTGATGATTAAACACGCCCTTTTCCTCCTTGGCATCGCTCTGATGTCCGCGAACGCCGCCGAAGACCCCACACCCGAGCAGTTGCTCGCCATCGCCGAGAAGGCGGTGAAGCTGCCCGAACGTGGCGCGTGGAGGATCACGTTTTCCCGCGACGGAGCGTCGGCTGGTTCCCCCGCTCCGGCAAACCTGGCCGCCTCGCTCGAGGCCACCCGCGTCGGCCGCATTCAGCGTGACGTCATCACGTGGCCCGACGGAAAAACCTCCGAGGCCTGGTGGCTCGGCAAGGCCTGGCTCGCCGATGACCCGAAGGCCGACGGTCTTTTATTCAACGTCATTCGCTGGCCAGGCCGCATCAATCTCGCCGGGTGGATCGACCGTGACTCGCTCAAGGGCATCGGAAGTCTCAACGGAAAAAAGGTCATCGTCTTCGAATCGGAGGCTCCGCTCATCCTGTTCTGGCCCGGTTACGCGATTCCCGATCCGGACCGCGCGGCGAAGCTCAAGGCGCAGGCGTTCATCGCCCTCGAAGAACCCCGCCTGCTCCGCGTGAAGCTCGGCGACATCGTCGCGGATTTCGCGTGGAAGACTCCCCCGGTCGGAGACCTCGCCGTGCCGCCGCGGTTCGTCAAGCGTTACGCCGCCATTGAAAAGGCGCTGGGCCCGGAATTGAAAGGAGCGCGGAATTGAGAAGGGAACGGTCCAACGTGGGTGCTCGAATCGCCGCCGGTCTCTGCGTCCTGATTCAGGCCACAACATTTGCCGCCACCGAAGCGCCTGACGACCTCACTCAGGCGTTGGAGGCCATTCGTAAAAAACACGACCTTCCCGCGCTCGCGGCGGCGATTGTCACGCCCGACGGCGCGACGCAAATCGTCGCGACCGGCGTTCGCAAGGCCGGCCGCCCCACTCGCGTGACCACCCAGGATCGTTGGCATCTCGGTTCCGACACGAAGGTCATGACCGCCACTCTCGCGGGCACCTTCGTCGCCGAGGGCAAACTCTCGTGGGACACGAAGTTACCCGCGCTTTTTCCGGAACTCGCATCAAGAATCACGCCGGAGCTCCGCGACGTCACCTTCGCCGATCTGCTCACGCATCGCGCCGGTCTCATCGAAAACCTTCCCTGGTCCGATATCGCCGCGCAGGGCGGATCCCTGCAGAAACAGCGCGCTCGCGCCGCAAGGATGCTGCTCACAACCCGCCCGGAGCATTCGGTCGGCACTCATAATTATTCCAATGCCGGTTACGTTCTCGCCGGCGAAATCCTCGAGCGCATCGGGGGTAAATCGTGGGAGGAGCTCATCACCGAACGCGTCTTTCGTCCCCTGGGAATGAAGACCGCCGGGTTCGGCGGCGTCGGCACACCGGGCCGAGTTGACCAACCCTGGGGCCACGAGAAGGACGGTCGCCCCGTTCTCCACAACGGCCCGCTCGCCGACAACCCCGCCGTCATGGGCCCCGCCGGCACCGTCCACGCTTCGATCGAGGACTGGGCGAAATTCCTCGCTGACCAGCTGCGCGGTGCGAGCGGGCAAAAAGCACTGCTGCCGCCGGCCGTTTACGCCGCGATCCAGACGCCGCCAGCCGGCGAGACCTATGCCTTCGGTTGGGGCGTCCAACGCCGCCCGTGGGCTGGAGGAAAAGTCCTCACCCACGCTGGCTCGAACACGATGAACCTCGCCATCTGCTGGCTGGCTCCACGCCGGCAGTTCGGCGTGCTCGCCTGCGCAAACCAGGCCGGACCCGCCGCCTCCGCCGCCTGCGACGAAGCTGTCCAGCTCATGATCCGCCGCCAATCCAGTCTCGCATCGACCGGTTCCGTCACGTCCACGCCATGAAAATCCGACCTGTTCTTGCCTCCATCCTTTTCGCGGTCACCACATCCGCAGTTGCCGCCGGTGGACGGCCAAACATCATCTACATTCTCGCCGACGACCTCGGTTACGGCGACCTCGAGTGCTACAACCCCCGGTCAAAAATCCGGACGCCGAATCTCGATCGACTGGCGAAGGAAGGGGTTCGCTTTACCGACGCCCACGCACCCACCGCCATCTGCTCGCCCACGCGCTACGCCCTGCTCACCGGCCGCTACGCCTGGCGTTCGCAGCTCCAGCGCGGCGTGGTGGGCCAATGGGGTGCGCCGATCATTGCCCCCGACCGCCTCACCATCGGCGAACTCCTCCGCCGCCAGGGCTACTCCACCGCGTGCATCGGCAAGTGGCATCTCGGATTTGACTGGCCGACCAAGGACGGCCAGCCGCCCCGCAGCGGTCCTCGTCTCCCGCTAAGCAACGTGGATTTCACGAAACCCATCCAAAACGGCCCGACCACGCGCGGCTTCGACCGCTACTTCGGCGTCGATATCGCGTGCTACGCGCCGTTCTGCTTCATCGAGAACGATCACACCGTCGGCATCCCATCCGTGCCGAACACCCCGAACATCAACCGCATCGGTCCCATGCTGCCCGGATGGAAGTTCGAAGAGATCATGCCCACGATCACGGAGCGCGCGGTCGACTACATTACCAACGCCGCGAAGACCGAGCCGCGCAAACCGTTTTTCCTCTTCTTCTCGCTCACCGCGCCGCATTACCCCGTCGTGCCCCGGCCGCGGTTCAAAGGGAAAAGCGGCGCGGGAAATTATGGCGACTTCGTCCTGGAAATTGACTGGAGCGTCGGCGAGGTGCTCGACGCGCTCCAACGCGCCGGGATCGACGACAACACGCTCGTCATCTTCACGAGCGACAACGGGCCGGAGATCACCGGCGAGGTGCGCATCGGCGCCTACGATCGCGCGCAGAAATACGGTCACGAGAGCATGGGAGACCTGCGCGGCATCAAACGCGACACCTACGAGGGCGGCCATCGCGTTCCGTTTCTCGCCCGTTGGCCGGGAAAAATTCCGGCCGACACGGTGAACAACGAGCCCATCTCGCAGGTGGACTTCTTTGCCACCGCCGCCGCGCTCGCCGGAGCGAAGATTCCCGCCAACGCCGCCGAGGACAGTTTCAATATCCTTCCCGCGCTCGTCGGTCAGTCGCATCCGAAGCCGATTCGCCCGCCACTCATTCTCACCAGTGGCTCGGGTCACTTCGCGATTCGTGACGGCAAATGGATCCTCATCGATGCACCCAGCGGCGACACCAATGCGCTTCTTTCCGGAGGCCACGGCGAAACCGAGTGGTTTCAGCGGCAGCGCGGCTACGTCGGGAACGACCAACCCGGAGAGCTCTACGACCTGGAGAAGGATCCCGCGCAACGTCACAACCTTTTCGGCGAGCAACTGGAAAAAGTCCGCGAGCTGCGGGCATTCCTTGAAAAGGCCATCACCGACGGCCGCACGACGCCCGGCCCGAAGGTGGAGAACGACGTCGTGGTTCACCGGGTGGGCTATGAGACCGGCGGGACGGACTGAGCTCCAATGAAACGCCTTCTCGTCTTTTGCTTCGCCGCCCTCGCCGCGCACGCGGAGACACCGCCGAATTTTCTCCTTCTCATCACCGACGACCAACGGTGGGACGCGCTCGGCGTCGTTCAGGAGGAACAGGGCGAGCGCGCCCGATTTCCGTGGTTCGAGACGCCGAATCTCGATCGCCTCGCCCGCGAAGGCGTCCGCTTTCGCAACGCCTTCGTTACCGATCCGCTCTGCGCGCCCAGCCGTGCGAGCATTCTCACCGGTCGCCATCCGCACGCCGCCGGCGTTACCGACAACTTCACGCCCTTTTCGCCTGCCACGCCAACCTTCGCCAGCGCGCTGCGCAAAGCCGGCTACGTCACGAGTTACATAGGCAAATGGCACATGGGCACTCAGGCCGAGCGGCCCGGATTCGACGAGACCGCGAGCTACATCGGCTTCGGCCGCTACTTCGGCGCGGAGTTTCTCGTGAATGGTCGAAAGGAGATCAGAGACGAGTGGATTGACGACGCGGCCACGGACTACGCCATCACGTTTATAAAGAAGAACCGCGAACGTCCGTTTGCCCTCGTCGTCGGATTCAAAGCGCCCCACGATCCGCAAACGCCGGCCGAGCGTCACCGCCATCTCTTCGACGGCGCCGAGGCCCGCACGGCCGTCAGCGAGAACGTTCCCACGCCCTACCGAAATCTCTTCCGCCTCCCGGTGATGGTGGGCACGCCCGAAAAATTCCTGAACTACTTCCGCTGCCTTGTCGGCGTGGATGAAAACGTCGGGCGCCTGCTCGACACGCTCGACGAACTGAAACTCGCCGAAAACACCGTCGTCATTTTCATGAGCGACAACGGCTACTACCTCGGCGAGCGCCACCTTCTCGACAAGCGCACCGCCTACGAGGAAAGCCTTCGCATTCCGCTCCTCATTCGCGCGCCATCGCTCTTCGGTGGCAGCCGGGTCGAGGATCGCGTCGCTCTCAACATCGACCTCGCCCCCACCATTCTCGACCTCGCCGGACTGTCCGTGCCGGAGTCCGTCCAGGGGCGCAGCCTCCGTCCGCTCCTCGAAAACCGTCCGCCCGAAACCTGGCGCGACGGATTTTTCTTCCGCTACTACTACGACCGAACCTACCCCTACGCGCCCGGCGTGGCCGGGGTGCGGACCTCGCAAGGGAAGCTCATTCGCTATCCCGGCCGCGAGGACTGGACCGAAGTTTTTGATCTTCGCGCTGACCCTTACGAACTCAACAACCTCGCGCGCGATCCGCACGCCACCGACCTTCGCGATAAACTCGAAGCGGAGTTTGTGCGGCTTGGCACGGAAGCCGGTATCGACCTTTCCTCGCTGAATGATCCCGCGGAAACCGGCCGCGCCACCTCGGGCGAGATGGTGTTCGACCTCGACCTGTCCCGCGAGGATGGTGCAGGGCGTTTCGACGGAAAGACATTTCGCGAAGTGGCCAACGCTCCGCAGCTGGACCCTTCGAACGGTCCGTGGACGGTTGAGGCCCTCATCCGCCCCACCGCGCCCGACGGCGTCATCGTCGCACGCGGCGGAAAGTTTCAAGGCTACGCCCTCTCGGTCGAACGGGGATGCCCCGTGTTCAGCGTCCGCTCCGAAGGAAAACTCGTCCGCGTAGCGGGGCCCAGTTCGATCACCGACCGCTGGACGCACCTCGCCGGCATTCTCACCGACAGCGGCGAGCTGCGTCTTTACATCGACGGCCAGCGGGTTGCCTCCGTCGCCGGTCAGTTCATCACGGCAACGCCAAACGAACCCATGCAGATCGCCGCCGATGAAGGCACTGCCGTCGCAGCGAGCCAACCGCGATTCACCGGCGAGATCGCGCGCATTCGCCTTTTCAACGGCGCACGCGACGAAGCCGCCCTCCGCAACGACGCCCTCAAATCCAATCACCCATGAGATTTCTCATTCTCTTCCTCGCCGCGATCCCGCTCGCATTTGCCCAGAAAGCCCCTGCCCCGCGCCCCAACATCGTCGTCATCCTCGCGGACGATCTTGGCTCGCAGGATGTTGGCTGGCGCGGCAGCGAGATTCGCACACCGAACCTCGACGCGCTCGCGAAGAACGGGGCGCGTCTTGAGCAATTCTACGTGCAGCCGCTCTGCTCACCCACGCGGGCCGCATTGCTCACCGGTCGCTACCCGTTCCGCTACGGACTGCAGGTCGGTGTCGTCCGGGCGTTTTCCCAATACGGCCTGCCACTTACCGAACGCACGCTTCCGCAGGCCTTGAAGGAAGCGGGCTACGAAACCGCGATCACCGGCAAGTGGCACCTCGGCGCGTTTGATCCCGCCTATCTGCCGACGCGCCGCGGGTTCGACCACCAATACGGCTGCTATCAGGGGCTCATCGACTATTTCACGCACCTCCACAACGGTGGATTCGACTGGCATCGCAACGATCGCGAGAACCACGACGTCGGCTACTCCACGCACCTCATCGCAAACGAAGCCGTCCAGCGCATCGAGCAACGCAACCCATCGAAGCCGCTCTTTCTCTACGTCGCATTCAATGGAGTTCACTCGCCCTACGAGGCACCGCAGAAATACGTCAAGCCCTACACCCAGCTTACCGGCAAACGTAAAATCTATGCCGGCATGACGACCGCCCTGGATGAAGCCGTCGGCAAGATCGTCGACACGCTCCGCAGGCAGAACCTTCTCAAGAACACGATCATTCTGTTTGCCAGCGACAACGGCGGTCCCGCCCCCGGTCGCATTACAAGCAACGCGCCATTCCGCGGCGGCAAAGGCGCACTCTACGAAGGCGGCGTTCGGTCGCCCGGCTTCATCTTTTGGGAAGGCCGCGTCAAGCCCGGCACCGTCGTAAATGCCCCGCTCCACATCGTCGACTGGTATCCCACGCTCCTCGGGCTCGCTGGAGCAAATCTCGAGCAAAAACTTCCGCTCGACGGTCGCGATGCCTGGCCCGCGATTACGCAGGGCGCTTCCTCGCCGCACGACGTAATCGTCCTCAATTCCGCTCCCAACAGCGGCGCGATCCGCGTCGGCGACTGGAAACTCGTTTACAACCCCCAGCGCAGCGGTGATTTCGAGGACCGAGAACTACCGACGGACGACGCGGCGCCCGGCTCCGCCGAGCGCATCGAGCTCTACAACGTTGTCACCGACCCCGGCGAGGAGCACGACCTCGCGGCGGAAAAACCCGGGATCGTCAAAGAGCTGCGCGCCCGCTACGCCGCCATTGCGCGCACCGCCGCACCGCCGCTGCTCGACAACAAACCGACCGGCTTCAAAGTTCCGCGCGTATGGGGGCAGCCGGATTGACCCGCCTCGTTTTTGCGGCGTTGTTCGGCGCGCTGGCGCTTTCGAGCGAAGCGACCGAAGGCCCCGTTGCGGCCTGGAGCTTCGACGGTGGTCTGGACGCCGAAACAAAAGCCACGGGCCCCGTCACCTTCGTTCCCGGCGTCTCCGGGCAGGCGCTGAAATGCGACGGCCTTTCGACCTTCCTCGCGCGCAGTTCCGCCGGGCTGCCGTCAGTGGCGGAAGGCTTTACCATCGAAGCCTGGATCGCGCCGCAGGAATACTCGTGGAACCGCACCGCCGTCCTCAACGGCCCGGGCTACCTCCTCGGCATCGACGACGTCGGACGTGTCTTTCTTCGCGTCCACTCCGACGGCAGGTGGCTCGAATGCGTTTCGCCCGACTCCATCCCGCTCCTCCGATGGTCGCACATCGCCGGCACCTTCGACGTCCGCAACGGCCTCGCTGTTTTCGTGAACGGCCGGCAAGTCGCCGCGACTCCGGCCACGGGCGGACTGGACACGCCGCCGCAATCGCTCGACCTCCTCCTCGGCATGACGCGCGAACGCATGAGCCCGAGCCACACCGAGCGTCAACCAAGCGCTGAACGCAAAAGCCGCATGATCTTCGACGGCCTCGTCGACGAAGTGCGACTCTACGACCGCGCCCTTTCCGTCGAAGAAATTGCGCGTTCCTTCCAGGCCGTCCGCGTTCCTGACGAAGCGCCGCTGAGACTTCGCCGCCTTCCCGCAATTCCGCCCGGCCCCGGCGGCTTCGGCGCGTTTCCAACGCGTCTGAAATACTGCGACGAGTGGGATCGACTCTGGCGCAACGCCGGCGATCCCGACATTGTCGTGCGCTTCGACGACTCGCCGCTGAAAGTTGTTTTCTGGCGCGGCGCCAATTACGGCATGTCGTGGGTCAACGGCGCCGACCTGTGGCGCAGCGACCAGAGTCTCGAGACCTGGAACGCGAACGGTTGCTGCGAGCACATGTCCGACAAACAGTGCCGCTACTCGCACGCGAGCATCGTCGAGAACACGGCCGCCCGCGTCGTCATCCACTGGCGCTACGCGCTCGCCGACATCGACTACGCGATCAACCATCGGAATCCCACCGGATGGGGCGATTGGGCCGACGAATTCATCACCATCTATCCCGACGCGGTGGCCGCGCGACGGCAGGTCGTGTGGAGCGACCAGAATCGCTATCAATTCCTCGAAACCATTGTTTTCAACCAGCCTGGAAGCCGTCCGCAGGATACGCTCCGTCTCGACGCGCTCACGCTCGCGAACCTTCGCGGTGAATCCCGCACCTATTCCTGGGAGCGCGGCTACCCCCGATTCGACCGCGGCCCGGCCGATGCCACCATCCAGATCGTAAACTTCCGGGAAGGCGAAAGATCCTTCTCCGTCGTCGAGAACGGCTCGGAGCCAATCCGGCCCTTCACCGCTGGCGCCCTGGAGGGCTTCTCCACCTTCCCGTGCTGGAACCACTGGCCGGTTGCACAACTTCCCAACGACGGCCGCGTCGCCCCCGTCGCCGATCGCCCGAGCCACACCAGCCTCACCGCCACAAGCCCGCGTCGTCACCCGCAACCTGACGGTTCGGTGGTTGCCCACACGCTCTTCGGCATGACCGACGCCGGCGTGGAAGAGATCGTCGGGATCGCCAGATCCTGGGCCCAGCCTCCGCCGCTGAAGATCGTTCAAGGCGAGGGAGTCAAAAATCTCGGCTACGATCCCGGCCAGCGCGCCTACGTCCTTGAATGGTCGCCAGACGCCGCACCGCCGTCGTTTACCCTCGAACTGCAGGCGAGCGACGATTCCCCCTCCATCAATCCGGCCTTCGTCATCCGAAACTGGCCGGTAAAGACGGCGGCCATCCAGGTCGGTGGTTTGGACGAGGCAAAGATAAAAGACATTCGCCAGGGCTTCATCCCCACCGACCACTCACGAAACCTGGTGGCCTGGATAAAACTTGGGGCCCACAATCCGACTAGTATCTCTTTCAGCACTTCCGAATCTCCCCGCGCCACCGAGCAGGGAGCGAAATGATCGACTTGGCACATGATCAATCGCTACCTGGGTAAGGATAGGCTTTTATCTAGCCGCCGAGCTCTCCTGCGTGCCGCGCCGCGATCACCTGAAACGGGGTAACGAGTGCGTTTCCAGACACCCGCTTTCAGAAATCCCCCGCCAGCTCCTTGGCTCGTAACACAGTGGAACTATCCTCGAGGTTCGGCAGCTCAAGGCGGGTCGGCAAGGTTCCGTCAACCGCGGGACGATAGGCCAGGGGCAGCATGTCGTAGGATGGAGCCAACCTGAGCGAACAGCGTTCCCGCAAACCAGGCTCACATTGCCCTAGTGCATATCCGTATTGGCAATGAACTGCGCAAAAGCCGCAGGCAGCCGAAGCGCGTCGTCATTTTTGGTCTTTGCCCGCTCGTTAAGATCGAGCCCCTCGCAGTATCTTCGCGGCTACTGACTCAGCCAATGCTCAATGGCATCGCCGATGCACCGGGCAGCCTCACCCATTCGATCGTAGTCGAGCTTTTCCGGAGTATCGCTGGGGAGGTGGTAGTGCGCGTTTCGAAAGAGTGCGGTGTCGGTGATCATGATCGCGGGAAAACCGCATTCCCAAAAACTCAGGTGGTCCGAGAGTTCCATTTCAGGAAGTTCCAGGGCGATGGCCGGGACGCACCCGTCAAAGCGTTCCGCGAATCGACGAGCCCACGGCATGGATGGTCCATTGCCGACAACGGCGAGGAAATTGCCGACCGTCGGATCGAAAGTTTCCGGAAGGTTCAATCGAGACACATCGACCGGTAGCGACTGTGTCCCTGGCTCATCGAAGAAAACGCCGAGGCTCTCGAGACAGATCATCGCCGAGATCGCTTCCTTCCGAGCTGAACAATCGTGCGCGAAAACGCGGCTTCCCATCGTCGACGTCAGGAAGTGCGGAGGTTCCTCATTGGTGAAGGCGACAAAGCGCAGGCGAGCGAGGCCCTTGTGATTTGAAAACCTCCGGGCGAGCGCCAACATCATCGCGACCGCCGAGGCATTGTCGTCCGCACCGGGAGTTCCAGGCGCGGAGTCGTAATGCGCTCCGAGGAGTAGGTGCGGAACGCCGGGATCGAACCCCTTGCTTGTGGCGTCCAGGTTCCGGCACGGGACTCCCGCCGCATGGAAAGTCTGCTCGCGCACAGAAAGTCCCAGAGCCGTGAGCCCTGCCCGGATGTAATCGGCCGCTGCTTGCAGCGCGAGCGGTTTGAGCGTGCTGCGCTCGCCGAGGTTTGTGAGTTCACGGACGTGGCGTTCGAGTTCGCGTATGGGATCCGGCATGAATGGAATATGCACGCGTAAGGAGACAACCATAGTCACCTGTCCCACCCGTCAGACTCCTGCGACAGAGCGATCCCGTCGGATCCCGCATCCGTCGGTTGCCGGGTCGGCTGTTTGCCCGGAAAGGCGCGACTGGCGGGCATCCGCTTTTCGAAAAGCGGAGCCTCGATTGCTTGCGCACCAATTCTGAGCGGCGCGGGCACCGATCACGTCACCGTTCTCACGACCATTGCCGGCCACCGGACGAGAGACACCGCGCGGCAGCGGTATCATTTCGCCCTCCTCATTCTCACGGCACTGGAAGCAGCTGCCGTATGGCACAAGGGGCGCAAACTGGCGATGTGACCCCCCCAGAGAGGCTCGATGGGCTCGTAGGGCTTCCCCATCTTGCGGCTCTATAGGCCTGTTTAGCACAATGGTTTTAGCACAGTCTCCAAAATCAGAACAGAGCTCCCGCATGGAAGCTCTGCTTCTTTGACCAATGAAATGGTGGAGCCTAGGGGATTCGAACCCCTGACCTCCTCAATGCCATTGAGGCGCTCTACCAACTGAGCTAAGACCCCTGAAAAGGATTCTCATCGAAATTTCGATGAAGGAACAACGCGGATGTCGCGACCATTCCGGCCCGGTCCGCCAGTTTCCTCCACCAGATCCGGTGAGTGGGAAACCCTATGGGGTTGAAAAGCACCCGGCAAGCGAAAAGACGCTGCTCTTACCATCCCCATACCAGGACGGGGAGTCACGCGGCATCCGATGGAAGCTCACTCAACAACGCGTGGAGATCGAGGGACTTCGTAAACATCGCGAGATCCCCATCGGGCGTGCGCGGCCATTCCGACCGGGGACGGTCCCAATACAACTCGACGCCGTTCTGATCGGGATCGCGAAGGTAGATAGCCTCGCTCACTCCGTGGTCGCTCGCTCCCTCGAGCGGGATTCGGGCATCCACACAACGACGCAACGCATCGGCCAGTCCCGCTCGCGACGGATAAAGAATGGCCAGATGGTAAAGCCCCGTGGTCCCTGCGGAAGGAGGGGAGCCACCAAGGCTTTCCCATGTATTGAGCCCGATGTGATGGTGATAACCGCCGGCCGATAGGAAGGCCGCTCCCGTCCCGTAACGCTGGGTCAGCGAGAACCCAAGGACATCGCAATAGAACCGCAGTGCGCGATCGAGATCCGCCACCTTGAGATGCACATGACCGATGGAAACCTTCGGATCGATGGGTCGAGGATTCATGATCGACGCATCGCGCCTCGCCTGCGCCGAATCAACAGGAAACGCCGGTGCAGGTCGCAACCCTGAGAATTCCGGGTTTGGAACGCGGCTTCCGCCAACAATCGCAGGGACGTTGTGCCGGCGTTCCGCACCCGTCCCGCGCAATCCCGCCACTCGCACTCCCCAGAGATTACGCCCGCGTCGATCTTCCGGCTTCACCGGAGCGAAAGGATGTCCTGTTCGGAAATCCTTCGAAACGAGAGCTTGTAGCCTTCGTAGATCGCGATTCCGTAAAAGAGGAGATCGATGGGCGAGAAGGTATCCGCCATTGCACCGGGAACCAGCGAGTAATCGATATCAGGGATCAACTCGAACACTGAAATTCCCTCTTCCTTGCTCACAAATCCCAGGAGCGAAAAAAAGTTTCCGAGAAGGCATCCCATTAGCGAAAGCACGGCTCCCACGATCCCGTAAATGGTATCGATGCCTTTCCCAAGGCGAACGGCAAATCCCACCGCGAACCCGACACCAACCGCCATCCAACCGATCTGGTATTCTGTCGCAACCGTGATGGCCGCCCAAATGATCGCGGAAATCAGGGCCGCTCCCACGCCCGCGAGAATGGCAATCAACAAATTCTGCTTCAGCCGCAACCGGGCTAGAATTTCCATTTGTTCGTGAGGCTGCAGGGTGGGGTCTTGTGGTGGGTTTTCCATAAATTTTCACGGTCGATCCCTTGGGCGGACAACGATCCCGTGGGCAGAAATCGAGACCTTCATTCCGCTCTGCCAAGGGTCGGAAAAGACAGGCCCGGAAGGTGGTTATTGTTACCGATTGAGAATTGCGTCCCGGTGGCCGGTGCACGCGGAGATGTCAAACCCCGAAAAAGATGGCGGTGCTGCACCCTTTGTTTCCGAAAGCATCCAATCCTGAGACCGGAGGACATGGGCGCCGGGAACGTGCCGGACGTCCCGGTTCAACCGCCGCTTCGTTTCGGGGTGATCTGCCAAAGGAGGATTTTCCAGTCCGCTCCCTTGCGAATGAAGTGGGACGCTACATGAAACTCTCCGTCAACCTGCCGGCCATCCACGACGATGCTCTCGAAGCAGGAGTAACTCAGAATTGGCGACTCCGGGTTCCCGTGAAGGCGGGCATCCTTCATTTCGAATTTCCTGAGATGGAGGCGCTCAAAGAGATCCTCGAGAACGTCCTCTTTCGACAACCTCCCGAAATAATTGATCTCCACAAACGCCTCATCGAGGAGAACGGCGAGATCCTCCTTCCTCCGGGAAAGCCACGCCTCACAGCGCCGTTTCTCGATCGCGATAAGAACCTCCAACAAGTCCATCCTTCTCGAACGCCGGATCAAAGGCCCGGATGCTGGATACTAATCGATATCCCAGAAAGACCTCGATCAACAGCGCTCCGGCAATCAGAAACGGCAAGCCTCTGCGAAGATCTCTCCCGAGCTTTTGGGAAGCCACCGACAGGGCGACGACTCCCAGGGTAACCCCAGCCAGCAGAAACGAGGTATCGAGGAGACCCATTGACCATCAATCTCGAAGCCGTCCATTCGGAAAGCCAGCCTCCGTGGAAGGGGCACAAAGAGACGCGAAATGCCGCGATGTCATCTGGCTGCCGCGGTTGTTCCCGCGCGCTCGTTCGTTAGAAGGAGACTCCAAACGAACGAAACCGGCTCTTCGCTGAATCGAGTGGGTAGTTGGGAGGTGAACTGAATCGAGGCGCCGG
>CALGTD010000083.1 GCA_937901895.1 uncultured Spartobacteria bacterium
GTAGATCGCTCTTTGGATGTCAGAGGAGGATTGGAAATCATAATTATAGCCGAACAGTATATTGGACAGAGTGAGGGTGATAATGGAATAGGTGGAATTCTGCCTATTACGATATTGGCCTCCGTGAGGTGGAGGGGTGAAGGTGGTTCATGGGCAAACTCATCGGATCGACAGTGCGTCCGCTGAATCGCTGAAGGGGAGTCGCACGTTTCCAGGGATGCTGCCGCCCTTGGTCGCGACTCCTTACGAGGGGACATGAAGAGTGTCCCTGATGGTATGGACCGTGCTGGAATTTTTCAAGTCCAAAGGGGCTTCCGTATGGACGCTCCGCCATCCACTGCGTTTTATGCGGAGCGCGAGAGGTTCGCTAAAAGCGGATCCAATTGTCCGGCGAGGAGCAAACCGGAACGATTGAGGAGGAGATCCTCGATGCGATTGGAGCCACAGCCGTCTCGCGCTGCGAGAGATGCCCTGGTGAGCGAGGCGGCTGCGGGTGACCCTTTGAGCTTCAAAGGCTCCTCCCGACAGGTCCGCCGGGCGGAGGCTGGCGGCCGTCAGGCGCGGCCCATGTATTCGCCGGTGCGCGTGTCGATGCGGACCTTTTCGCCTTCCTTGATGAAGAGGGGGACGTTGATGATCTTGCCCGTTTCGAGGGTGGCCGGTTTCTGAACGTTGTTCGCGCTGTCGCCGCGCACGCCTTCGGCGGATTCTGTGACGGTGAGCTCGACCACGGAGGGCAGCTCGACCTGGACGGGGCGGCCTTCGATGCTGAGGACGTTCACCTTGAGATTCTCGACGAGGTAGTCCTTCGCGTCGGCGAGCAGGTCGGCGTTCAGCGTGATCGTCTCGTAGGTTTCCGGGTCCATGAAATGGTAGCCCTGGGGGTCGGAGTAGCTGAACTCGAGTTCCTGCCGGTTCGTTTCGACGAGATCCACCTTTTCGGTGGAGGAGAAGCGGACGTCGGCGGATTTGCCGGTGCCGATGTAGCGGAGAATGACCTGCACGAAGGCGCGGAGATTGCCGGGCGTGCGGTGCTGGACGTCGAGGACGATGGCGGGGTTGCCGTTGTAGCGAATCGCCATGCCTTTGCGGAGATCGTTTGCGAGAGCCATTTACAGATGCTGGTTGGAGGAAGGTTGATAGCTGATGGAGGGGGAGGGTTTACAGAAGTTTGTGGCGGGACAGGTCCTGCGAGTCAACGATTCCGACCGGGCGGCCCGCCTCGTCGATGACGACAAGGTCGTCGATGCGATGCTGCTGGAGGATCTGCAATACGTCGATCGCCAGTTTCTCCTCGCTGATTGTGACGGGATTCGCGGTCATGAACTCGCGGACACGGCGGCTCCCGATGTCCGGGGAGTCCGGGAAATGCCTCGCGAAGTCGCCGTGGGTGAAGATTCCGAGCAGGCGGCGGTCGGAGTCGACGACGACCGCGGCTCCGGCGCGACTGGCGGTCATGGCCTTGATGGTTTCCACCACGGTTTCCTCCGGGCCCACGAGCGCGAGGCGGTCCGGCCCGCGCATGATTTCGCGGACGCGGAGGAGCAGGGTGCGTCCGAGGCGTCCGCCGGGATGGAAGCGGGCGAAGTCATCCTTGTCGAAGCCGCGGGCCTCGAGCAGGACCATGGCCAGCGCGTCGCCGAGCACGAGCATGGAGGTGGTGCTCGAAGTGGGCGCGAGCTGGAGCGGGCAGGCCTCCTGCGTGACGGAGCTGTCCAGCACGATCTTTGCGGCGCGCGCGAGGGTGGAGCGGGGATTGCCGGTGATGGCGATGAGGGTGATGTCGAACCGGGCGAGCGCGGGAAGGAGGTTGTTGAGTTCCTCGACCTCTCCGCTGTAGCTGAGCGCAAGGACCACATCTCCGTCGGAAACAATGCCGAGGTCGCCGTGAAGGGCGTTGAGCGAATTGAGCACGACGGCCGGGCTGCCGGTGCTCGTAAGGGTGGCGGCGATTTTCTCGCCGATGTTGCCGGACTTGCCGACCCCGACGACGACGATTTTTCCGCGTCGATCGACGCAGGCGCGCATCGTCTCGACAGCCTGCACGAAACTGCCGTCCAGTCGCGCGGCAACGGCCTGAACGCTCTCGATTTCGATCTCGAAGACGCGGCGCGCCTTGCTGAGGATATCCATGGAGGGCACAGTCTGTCGCGGGCGCGGCGGCGTGGCAAGCGGGCTTGTCCGGGCGGGCTGTGTCCCGGTAAGCTGGCTTTGATGAATCGGTTTTTCTTCGCGGTTGCGATGATGGCGTGCGGCGTGGGTGCCGGGCATGCACAGGATTTCGTTGCGCCGCTGCCCCAGGAGGACACGCCGGTGCTTCCCACGCCGGAGGAGCGTGGCGCTGCTGCGGCGGGAATCGCAGCCGAGATTTTTCGAAAGAAGCCGTGGCAGCTCGTGAATCCGGCCGCTCCCGCGAGTCTCGGCGACGGAAAGACCAACGGCACCGTCTCCTACAGCGAGGAGTATCCCGGGAAGCCCAAGGGGTTCATCGTTTTCGGCATTGACTGGTAGCCCGCGCACCGTCGCGTTTTTCTGCGCGACCTACCTCAAGCCGGAGATGCACCACATCCACCGGCAGATCCACGCGGTCGGCAACGGCTGGCAGGCGGCTGTGATTGCGCAAAAGGTCGAGAACCTGCCGGAGTTTCCGGTGGATCGGCTGGAGGTGGTGCGGCGCTCGCCGTGGCGATTCCTGGCCCGGGGCCGGGAGCGATATCTGGGCGGTGGTCCGTGGCAGATTACGCAGGGAGAGGCGGGCCGGCGCTGAAAAACGCGGGGGCGGACGTGCTGCATGTCTTCTTCGGCAACGTGGCGGTGCATCTGCTCCCGCTGCTCGAGCGCACGCGGCTGCCGGTGGTCGTATCCTTTCACGGTGCGGACGTGACGGGTGCCATTGCGAGTGAGGCGTATCGCGAGGCCCGCGTGCGAATGTTTGCGCGGGCCGATGCGGTGGCGTGCCGAAGCACGGCGCTCGCCGATGCGGTGGCGGAACTCGGATGCGCGCGGGAGAAGCTCGTAGTGATGCCGACCTCGCTGCCGGAGATCCCATTTCACCCCCGGGAACTTCCGGCGGATGGATCGCTGCAGCTCGTGCAGGCGTGTCGATTGATCCCGAAGAAGGGACTCGCCACGAGCCTGCGGGCGTTCGCGGTGCTGGCGCAGGAGTTTCCACGAATGACTTTCACGATCGCAGGCACCGGACCATTGGAGCCGGAGTTGCGGGCGCTCGCGCATCAACTCGGGATTGCGGGGTGGGTGCGGTTTGCGGGGTTTCTCAATCAGTCCGCGTTGCGGGAGCTGTATGCCTCGGCGCACGTATTTCTGCATCCGAGCGAAACCGCGGGCAGCGACGTCGAGGGCGTGCCAAACGCGCTGCTCGAGGCGGCCGCGTCGGGATTGCCGGTCGTGGCGACGCGGCATGGCGGAATCCCCGAGGCGATTGCGGATGGCTCGGAGGGATTGCTCGTGGAGGAGGGGGACGTTGCGGCGGTCGTGGCGGCCGTTCGCAGACTGGTCAGTGATCCAGCGCTGCATGCGCGGATCGCAAACGACGGTGCCGCCGCGGTGCGCGCGAAATTTTCCGCCGCGTCGGCATCGCTCCGCATGGCGGAACTCTACGGGCGCCTTGCTGGCGGTTGATCAGCTGCGGTCGCCGATGGGCACGACGAGCACCGGAACCGTTGCGCGCTTGAGCACGCCGGTCACCACGCTGCCGGCGAAGAGGTGATACAGCGCCCCGTGGCCGTGCGAGCCGAGCACGATGTGTGAGACACCGCGCTCCTTCGCCTGCGCGAGGATTTCATCGGCTGCGAGACCGATGGTGGCCACACATTCGACGTCGATTCCGGCAAGGTCTGCCGCCAGACGCTCGAGTTGCACCTGCTGATTTTTCAGGTCCTCGTCCGCGATGGGCGGGGGGACGGTCTCTACGACATCCATCGCGGCTCCGACGGGAACGTAGCTTGCCATCGGTTCGACGACGTGAAGCAGGATGACCTTCGCGGAAAGGGCCGAGGCAAGATCCGCCGCGGCGGAAAGAATGCGCCGGGAGGCATCGCTGAAATCCACTGCGACGAGGAGCGTTTTCATGGCCGCAGTATCTCACTGCGTGCGGGTTCTTGCGAGGGAAACCCGAGGTGCCATAGTGGCCGTGTTCCCCATGAAGATTCCCTCCGCGCTTGCCGTGCTCGCGATGTCCGTTGCCTTTGCCGCAGATCGGCCGGAGGGAGTTGCCGGCGACGGACGCACCGACGATACCGCTGCGATTCAGGCGGCGCTCGACGCCGCGGCGAAGACCGGAGGAGCGGTGGAACTGCCGCCCGGAAAATACCTCATCGAAGGCGCGCTGCGCGTGCCGGAGGGAGTGGCGCTGACCGGCAGCTGGCAGGCTCCGCATCACGGGGCGATCGAAAAGGGAAGCACCCTGCTTCTGACCGGAGGGAGTGGCGACGAGAATGCGCCGCCGGCGATCACGCTCGAGCAAAGCGCGGCGCTGCGGGGATTCACCCTCGTGTGGCCGGAGCAGAAATGGCCGGACATCGTGCCCTATCCATGGGCGATTCAGGGCGTCGGAATGCACAACACGGTCGAGAACGTCACGTTCGTGAATGCCTACAACGGCATCCGGATCGGCGCCGTCGGCGGCAGCGAACTGCACCTCCTCCGGAACATTTTCGGCTGCGTGCTGCGTCGTGGGATCTTCATCGATTCCACGACGGATGTCGGCCGCATCGAGAACGTCCACTTCAATCCCCACTACTGGCCGCGGAGCGGCCACCCGACAGGACCGCAGGGGGAGGAGAATCCCGACATGGCCGTCGCGCGCTACATGGCGGATCATCTCGAGGCGTTCATCTTCGGTCGCTCGGACTGGCAATATGTGTCCAACACCTTCGTCTTCGGTGCGAAGGTCGGGTATCTGTTTATGGAAACGCCATCCGGCGCGACAAACGGCCAGTTTCTCGGGATCGGCGCGGACTACTGCCGGACGTGCGTGCGGATCGAGGGGATGCAGAAGATCGGCATTCAGGTCACCAACGGGGAATTCACGAGCCACGCGGGCGATCCGGGCGTTGCGATCGACATTGCTTCCGGCGTCGCGGGCGCGGCGCAGTTCGTGAACGTGAACTTCTGGGCCACGCGCGGTGGCGCGGCGCGCTTGAACGGCGATGGGGCGGTCGTGTTTTCCGACTGCCATTTCATGGACGAGGCGAAGGACGGAGTGATTGTCGCGAATGCCGGCAGGCTCGTCGTGCGCGGCTCGACGTTTTCGAGTCCCGGCCTCGCGGTGGTGCTGGGGCCCGGCGTCCGTGCGGCGGTGCTGACGGGGAATCTTCAGGAAGGCGGATTTGACGTCCGCAACGGCATCGGCGACCGCGCGAAGATCGGATTCAACGAGGAATAAGCACTCGTCTTGCGACGCCTCGAGCGGCTGCCATAGTGGGGGCGATGGACGATCTGTTTGCCGGAGAAGACAATCCCTCGGTGTCGCCGAACGCCCCGCTGGCAGCGCGGATGCGTCCGCGCACGATCGATGAGGTCGTCGGGCAGTCGCACATTCTCGGCAAAGGAAAGCTGCTCCGGCGTGCGATCGAGGCGGACCGGCTGTCGTCGGTGATTTTCTACGGACCGCCCGGCACGGGAAAGACGAGCCTCGCGCAGGCGATTGCGGCAGGAACGAAGTCGCGCTTCGAGCGGGTGAACGCCGTGGAAAGTTCCGTCGCGGATTTGCGCCGCGTCAGCGCCGCGGCGGCTGTGCGCGCGCAATCGGGAGGACCGCCGACGCTGCTGTTCGTCGACGAGATTCACCGCTTCAACAAGTCGCAGCAGGACGCGCTTCTGCCCGATGTCGAGAGCGGGCGTCTGCGGCTGATCGGAGCGACGACGCACAATCCGTTCTTCTATGTGAATTCACCGCTCGTCTCGCGGTCGCAGGTGTTCGAGTTGAAGCCGCTCTCCGAGGCGGACCTCGTCGAGTTGATGCACCGCGCGCTGGCTGATGCGGAGAGGGGACTCGGCGGACGGAACATTGTTCTGGAAGCGGATGCCGCCGCGCACCTCGCAAAGATCAGTGACGGCGACGCACGAAAATGCCTGAACGCGCTCGAACTTGCCGCGCTGACCACCGAGCCGGATTCGGAGGGGGGCGTGCGAATCACACTCGCCGTGGCCGAGGAGAGCATCCAGAAGAAGGCGGTCGTGTATGACGGCGACGGCGATGCGCACTACGACACGATCAGCGCGTTCATCAAGAGCATGCGCGGAAGCGATCCCGACGCCGCGATTTACTGGCTCGCGAAGATGCTCTATGCGGGTGAGGATCCGCGATTCATTGCGCGGCGGATCGTGATCTGCGCGAGCGAGGATGTCGGCCTGGCGGATTCCAACGCGCTCGTCGTTGCCACAGCGGCGGCGCAGGCGCTGGAATTGGTCGGACTTCCCGAGGCTCAGCTGAACCTCGCGCATGCCGTGCTCTACATCGCCACCGCGCCAAAGAGCAACCGCGCCACGCTCGCGATCGGTGCCGCAAACACCGATGTCCGCGAAGGCCGGACGCTCGCCGTTCCCGAACACCTGCGGGACGGTCACTACAAAGGGGCGAAGCAGATGGGGCGCGGCGTCGGTTACAAATACAGCCACGACTACGAGGGCGGCTATGTCCCGCAAGCCTATCTGCCCGAGGGCCGGCGCTATTACGAGCCGACGGAAAACGGGCTCGAGAAGCGCATCAAGGAGCGGCTTGACTACTGGCGCGCACAGTTCGAGGCGCAAAAATAGGTTTCGGCTCGCGATTTTGTGGGCGCTTGGTATTTGGACGGAATGAGCGATGCAATGCCGCCTCTTCCTCCATCGGAACCGGTTCCACCCCCCGCGCCGGACCCGCGCCGATCTGCGGACAACCAATGGGCGATCGGCATTCACCTCAGCGGATTGCTGGGGATCTTCGGGTGCTCGTTTCCGGGCGTGAACGTGATCGGCCCTCTCGTCATCTGGTTGCTCAAGCGGCCGGAAAGCGCCCACATCGACGCTGTCGGGAAGCGGGTCCTGAATTTCCAGATTTCGTGGGCGATCTACTTTCTCGTCGGATGGACGATCGTCGGCGTTCTCTGGGTGGTGTTCATCGGAATCCTCCTGGCGCCCTTCATGGGGGTGGGCTTCCTCGCGTGGGTTGTCTTTACGATCATGGGTGCGATCAAGGAAAGCAATGGCGAGCCGTTTCGCTTTCCGCTCACCATCGAGTTCCTGAAGTAGGGAGTTGGACCTGCCGGAAAATCCCTTTGCGTTGTCGGTGGCGCAGAGCGATACTGGTTCTCCCAAATGGGGGCGTATTGGTTTCGACTGATTGTTCGATGCCAGGCTCGCATGCCGAGGATGATTCGTTGGCCTCGTTAAAAATCGGATCAAAACAAATAAACGCAGATTACGAAGATCTCGCTCTCGCGGCCTAAGTTGCCGTGACGTGTCCGGCTGGACGCCTGCTAAAGCCGGATGCGACCGCAGCAGGCTGGCTGGGTGATGGAGCGACCGCGCCGCCCGGTGAATTCGATTTCGTGGACGCTGGGGAGACGGTGGCGTGACGGCCCGCAGCCGGCTCCCGAGATCAAAGACCGCCTAAGCATGTAGAAGGTCGCGCAGCGCGCAACCAGGACAGGGGTTCGACTCCCCTCGCCTCCACTTTCTTGATTGTCAGTGACTTACGCGGAAATTGAGGGGTCGCTGGCAACGCTTCTGTCAACATGGTGATTGACAGGTTTTCGCGAGGGTGATTCATTCGATTCGTTCACCGTGCAAGAGGTGAACCGGCATTCTCGCCCCGGCCATCAACCGGGACACGCCGCAAACGAGAAAACGAGCCCGCAGGCCGGAAGGCTGTAGCGGGATAGAGCCAGCGATGGATAGCGCCGGGGTGATAGCCGGGGCGACAAGGCTTGCACCTTCCATCGCTGGCTTTTTGTTACCCATGAAAAATGCAAAGACCGCCGCGGCCGCTCGCCGTGGCAGCAAGGCGACGGAGGCCGTTGCCTCTCCTGTGAGTCCCGCAGACCTTCGGAAGCTCGGGGGTGTGCTCATCCAAACGGCCGGCATTCTGGAAAAGATGGCCGGAATCATCAGCCGAGCGGGAGGTGCGCGGTGAAAACGGCGAAGATCAACCGTGCCGAATGGGACCGCATGACGGTCGAAGTCGCGAGGGAATATGTCCACTGCATGAGCGGACGATCGGGGTTTCGTATCGACTGGAACAATCCGATGTTCGATCGGGAGAGGGTGCCGGCGCTGAAAAAGGCGCTCTGTGCCCTCTTTGCGGAGAAGACGGACGCTCTGATCGACGCCGCCGTCATCATGCTCGCCTGTGAGACGGCGCGGTCATGCTTCCGCGGCTACGCATCGAAGGCACAAGCCGAACACGTCGCGGCGCTGGCAAACTTGCTCGCCAATGATGCCAACGCCTACGACGTGAAGCGAAACCCGGTGAAGGGATTTCCCTTTGCCGTAGTCCGAAAGCCCGCGCCGGTGCCCGCCGCCGCCTGACCCGTCCCGCCACGAGAACGCCCCGCCGTGTGATATGATCCGCGGCGGGGCTTTTCTTTGCCGCCGACCGCTCCGACCGCGTGATTGCCGAAATGTGCGGGGTGCATCACCAGATGGTATCTCGCCGAAGGGCGGAACTGGATGAATCATCCAGTTCCCCCGAACGCACCGGAGCCGACGGCAAGACGCGAAAGCCCCCGTCCCGCAAGCCCCGCCCGCTACCTACGTGGAGGGAAAGCCAGCCAGAGCGCCGTTCCCGTGGCGACGAAGCACGCGATCTCGAATAGCGCGAGCGCCGTCACGTCGTGCCCTCCGGAACCCGCTTTTCGATGCTCTCGACGTGCTTGCGCATCGCGGCAATGTCAGTGCGGATCGCCGCAAGGTCGCTCTCCCGCGTCGCTCCGGGACTGGCGGAGTTCGCCGCATCCATCATCTCCTGTTCCCTCTTCTTCGCCTCCATCGCGGCCGTTTTCGGGTCCATCATCTCCCGATCCTTCTTAGCCTGCGTCTCGGCGCGGAACCGATCGAGTCGCGAGCCGGGAGCGTCTGCGGCCGATGGTCGTTCTCCGCCGCCCATTCGCCGCTGCCGGTAGTCCTCCCGCTGCCGACGGTAACCCGAAAAGCGCTCGAGGAATCGCTGCCGACCAAGGGCAAAGGTGTCCATCGTGCCGTCGGTCCGATAGTTTGCGGGGTCTTTCCGAAAATTCTCCAAGTCCCGATCGGATTGCAATTCCCCCGGCGATAGCGGCGGTTCCTGCGGGAGAGGAGGTGCGGCTACACCGCCGGCAAAGTCTCCGCCTGACGACGACGAACTCGACTCGCCCTTTCGCTGCAATGCCGCGATGGCAGCGCGATTTTCAGCGAGGTTTCGTTCCAGCTCGGCCTTGCGCACGGGATCGCCGGTCTTTTGGCAATCTCCGCCTGCATGGCGGCTCCCTCGGCTTCGAGCATCCGAATCTGGCCGGCGGTGTCGTTTGCAGCAAACTCGGCATTGCGTTCGATGCGAGCCTTCTCTTGGGCCAGTCCGGAGACCTTGGAATCTCGCTCGGCTTTGGCTTTCGCCGCGGCCTCAGTCTCCTTTTGCCGTGCGATCATCGCCCGGAAGTCAGGCTTATCGCTGCCACGATGTCCACGGGGGTAACTGTGCGGATCGCGCTTCGGTTTGTCCCCGGCCATTGGATTGCGGCTATTGGCGAACGCGGCCTGTCCGCTGCCCGCAATGCCGCCGGGCTGGATGGTCGCCATCTTCTCTGCGAACCGCCCGGACACAAACTCCGCAACGACGCCAGCCACGGCCGCCTTGGCTTTGAGCATCCAGCGAGTCCACGCCTTTCCCGCTTCATCGAGGTTCCGGATCTGCTCACTCGTGAGCGTATTCGTCTCATCGACTTCGCGGTTGATTTCGAGGAACACGGGAACCAGCTTTGCACCTGCTTCGCCGAACACGGCGACCGCCGCGGCCGTGCGCTGGCTTTCGTCGCGGATGTTCGCCAGCGCACGCGCGACGGCATCGAAGCGTTCATCGGGCGACTTGGAAAGGAGGTTCTCGATCGAGAATCCCAACGCCTCCAACGCCTTCGTGGAGAGTGCGGCGGGGTTGCTGAACTCCACGGCTGCGGTGAGCTTGCTGGCGGCCTCCTGTAGTTGCTCGATGCTGCCGCTCGTCACCGTCGCGGCATCGGAGAGTTTCCGGAAATATTCGGGGCTCAGGCCGGCCGCCTGCGCACGGGGGCCAAGCGATGCGTATTCCTTCCCGATGGCGACAAGGGACCGCATCGCCTGCACGGCAGCGCCTACGGACACGGCCGCAGAGAGATACCCCTTGAACGATTCCGTCAGCTTTCGGTTGGCGGATTCCTGTTTCTTCGCCTCTTCGCCGATGCTCTTGATTTCCGATTTAACTTTGGCGACGCCGTCTCGGAGATTCTTGGTATTGGCCTCGAAGGCTACGGAGATTCGATTGTTGCTCATGAAAAAATTCGAGCCTCCCGCTCGATGTTGCGCCGCCACTCAAAGACGACGGCTGCGCCGGCACAGAACGCGAGGACGAGCGGACGGATGAACGACCGCGCGGACGGAAAACGAATGTTCAGGTCCGGGGGAATGATCGAAACGAGGTCGAGGACCAATTCTGCGGCCCATCGGAAGACCCGATGCGCCGGCAGGACGATGGCCCAGAAATAGGCGAGTGCGAGGAGCCGGTTCATCATGTGGCGTTCTCGAATCGCTGGCCGCTCCAGTGATTCCATGCGGCCTCGCGGTCGCGCATAGCCTCGGGCGGAATGACATCGGCAACTGCTTTGTTGTCGTCGGCGCGTTCGCGGTCTTGCTCGCGCTGCAACCGTTCCTGGCGGATGCGAACGGATTTCTTCTTCATCGCTCAAAAAGGGAGCGGCGACGGGGAACCCAAGAGCCGGAAGAAACCCCGCCGCCGCAAATGGAAACTCGCCGGAGTGCGCAAACGGGCTCCGGGCCGCCGAGTGAAAATAATGCTCGCGCTGCATTGTTCTGCCTTTCAGGCCCGGTGGAACTCGACGATCTGCCCTGCCATGATCATTTTTCGACCTCCGCGATGTCTGTGATGTAGCTCCGCGGTGCCGCCTTGCGCTTCGCGAAGTGTTTCCAAATGTCCGAAATCGTGAGCGCAAGCGGGTCTTTGCCGCTTTCCGCCGCCGCGATCCGGCGCGCCTTGTCGAGTGAACTCGGCATGAAGAATCTCGAAATTTCCTTGAGCGGCGTGTTCGGCGGAACAGGCTCGTAGGCTGTCGATCCAATGGCCATCGCGTATTCCACGGGCGAGAGTTCAATGACGCTGCCGCGCTCGAGGAGCTGCCCCTTAGAGCCGCGGACGTTGATTAGCTTCAAGAGCCGGACTTTCGTGTTCACGAGCCCAAGACGCCTGAGCTTGTTGTTCGCGGCAATGAGCGAGTCGGGATCGCCGTTGATGATTTCAAAGGAGCATGGAACCTTGCTCCAATGTCCGGCAATCGGTCGATCCGGTGCCGGAGCCCAGCCTTGAGCGTCAGGCCACGAGTTCGCGTCCGGCGTATAGGGTCGGCCCAGCTTGCGCTCGGCTTCGATTCGCGCCGTCTCGTCCTCGATCTCAACGAGGCGCTGCTTTTGCACGCGGACGCTCGTTTTTTCGCCCGCGGGGCTGTCCCATTCGGTAGCGGAGAATGTAGTTTTCATGGTCAAATTATTGGTTTCCGGCGTCGCCAGAGCGGGCGAAGGCGGACCCGTGAAGCGGGGCGAAATCGAGGTATGCGTTCGCCACGATCTCGACTTGGTTGTGGAGCGAGCGGGTGTAGCCATCCACCACGATCTCGACGTGGAAGGTGTGAACCCAGAGCTGACGGAAATCTCCCAAGAGAACGCGATTCTCGGCCGCGAAGGTGGTCTCGTGCAGTGTGCCGATTTCCCGCGCCGCGCTCCAGAGCGACGGGGTTTCGTCGCCGAACGCGGGGATCTGCCGCCACTTGCTCGCGGTGGCCGGAGACACGCACCACGTCAAAGGTCCGCTGACCTTCGCATTGCGGACCGCCTTCGAAAACTCTTCGATGTCCGCGAGCTGCGCCGCTCCGCCGAACGTCACGGCGACTGGAACAGCCGGATTGCAAAGGAGTCCGATCGGCGTTCCGTCACTGCCGGAGCCGCCGAGAATCGCGCCGTCGATTGCTTCGCCGAGAGCCTGTCGCAAGTTACGTTTAACTGCTTCCTCTCCGCCCGGAGCCTGAAAGAGAAGCTGCTTGGAAACCCGGACCGCGCACCCAACGCGCTTTGGTGTGAGCTTCACCGCATGCGTCTCCAGGTCAACGAGTGGGGCCGCATCATTCTCGGCAAGCCACTCTGCAACCGCACCGGACGCGACAATCGGCGCAACGGCGTTGCCTTCGCCCTGTTCGGTCGCGATGGGATTGAGCATCGCAACCAACGATTCTTCGGAAAGCGCGCCGATGATGCCGAGCGGCTGGCTGTCGGGGACGTGAGCCCCGCCCTTCGCGTGAGAGGTTGCCGCGAGGTCGCGGGCCTCGATGCGACCGGATGAGATTTGGTTATCCCTTGCGACCTTGAGCAAGGATCGGAATGAAGTGCGTTCGAGTGTGTGCATGTCTCTACTAGTGCGGAGAAACGGACGGCATCGCCCGCAGAGCCTTTATTTATGCGGGAAGGCGGGCGGAAGTTACGGCCTTCCTTTCATCGTCCGGACGATCGCCGGGAACGCTGTCCCAAGGACCCGTGCTTCGGGTCCTTACTTGATAGCCTCTTACGGGTGTGGGGTCTGCGGTATCAAACCAGCGCCAGAACTCCCCGAAAATCTCCACAAATAGGTTCACAGTCCGAACTCCTCCCGCGCCCGCTTCACGCCCTTTTGGATGGTGCTTTGATCGACGCGGACCGAACAAGCCGCGGCGAAGGTGTTCGACATTCCCGTGATGACTTGGAGCACCCCGAGGCGGACGAGCTTGCGCTTCGGGTCGCGGGGTTCGTTGATCCATGCGAGCGCGTGGCAAATGGCCGGGATGACCAAGCCCTCGATCTCGGGGGATGAGGTAGATGAATCATCCAACTCGCCCGGTTCGGACCATCCGAGCACGGCGTCCATGTCCTCGGGGTCTTCGGTCGGTCCTCGGGATTCGTCGTGGTATGCCTCCCGTCTCGTCATGGCCTGGCCTCCCGTTTAAGCGCGCGTCGCAGGCGCTTGCGTGCGTCGGCGTCGAACGTGCCAATGCTGATCCGCGGCCAGTTCTGAGTCGGCAGCACCTCGGCAACGATGAGGACCATTCCGCCTTCGGGCTGCTTCTGGATGAACGGAAGGAATCGCTTCCAGCCGTATTCGCTGAACTCCGCAGGCTTGATCATTTTGACCCTCCCGCGTTGCCGTCATCGAGGTTGGGGTCAGGGTCAAACCCTATAAGGGTTTTGACCCCTCCCACCGCTGCCGGGCTCAAATGGGTTTTGACCCCAACTGACCCTTTTGAGCCTTTGACGTATTTTCCATCCTCGATTGCCGAACGGCGGACCTTCCCGTCATCCCTCAATTCGCGAACCCGCCGCTTGAATGTGGGCAGCGAAATCAAAAGCTCTTCCTGCGCTTTTCGTGCCCATTCGCTGTATGCCGTCGGCTCGTCGCCCAATAGGTCGAGAACCTCGTCGGCGGTCACTTCCTGCTTCCGCCCTCCCGTCTGCTTGAGCTTTCCGGGATCGAGCCCGCCGTCCCGCACCATGAGCGGATGCCGACGACGCACAACGAACGCATCTTGGGGCGGATGGTTGCGCAGGGTCATCTCGACCGTGAAGGCTCCCTCCTCCTCATGCCGCGTCATCGTCACGATCGAGTCGGGATCTCGTGCAAACACACCAGAGCCCGAAATCCGATCCATGCTCTCCTTGCCGGCCGCATTTCCCTTCGCGAAGTGCGAGCCGAACGCGACGGCCGCCCCAGAGCGCACGGCAAGCCGTTCCACCGCGTTCATAAGGTCCGCCATGTCCCGCGATGCGTTCTCGTCCCGACTGCCAAGTAGCTTGTAGAGCGGATCGAGGATCGCGAGCGCATAGCGGCCCGCCATCATGCGCCGGGTGATCTGCGGGAGAATCACGTCGGCGGACGCGGCGAACCCTCGCAGGTTGAGCACGTCGAGCTGACCGGGGCGAAGGGTGACTCCCTTGGCCTCGCAGATTTCACGGAGGCGAGCGGCGAAGAACGGCGCTTGAATCTCGAAATTCACGAACAGGACGCGGCCCTGTGCCGTCTCGAAATCCCACCACTCCGAGCCCGTCGCTACACTCACGGCGAGGTCGAGAAGGCTCCATGTCTTGAACGACTTCGATCCGCCCCCCAGGACGAGTTTGGACCCACGGTGCAGAATCCCCTCGATCAAGTCCTCGGGAAGCGGTCCGGCAGTCTCCGCGAGCCGGCAGGCATCCACGACCGCAGGGAGCCGGGACGAGCCCGATTCCGCACCGTCCACGATGCCGCGCACCTTCTCGGCGATCTCGTGGAAGTCGCCGTTGACGCCATTGGCTGCCACCGTGCGAGCGAACAAGATCAACTCCCGCCGCCGCCACGCATCGAGAATCCGGTCCGCATACTCGGCGACGTTGCTTGAGAGAGGAAGCGCCTCCTGCTCGCATTCCGACGCCACACCGCGGAGTTCTTCCGGCAATCGCGGGAGAATGTCCGTGAACGACGCCCTCCCGCTATCCTCGATCGTCGAGGTGACGATCTGAAACAGCCTCGGGTCCGTGAAATGCGAGGCGGAAATGCCTTTCTCGTCCAGAACGGACAGACACTCCGGGCGCACCATAAGCGCGCCGACGGCGATTTTCTCCGCCGCCTCGTCGCAGGGAAGAGGTTTCACGCCCATGTCGGAACCCTCCTTCCACGTTGAACACGCGCCCGCTGCCGGCCGAAAATCTCCGCGAGGACGTGCGGGATGATCTCGCCAACGGACTTGACATCGGACACCGGATGTCTGATGGTCTTGATCGTCCAGTCAGTCGAAGCACTTCTTTCCGCGCCCGTTCCGCCAAGTCCGGGCGCGCTTCGTTTTCCGGGCGGGTGCATCAGGCCACCTTTCGCTTCGCGACGAAGCCGTTGATGTAAGAGCGGACGCTTTGGATGTTGAACAGGCGCTTGGCCTTTTCCATCCCCGGTCGCCGGAGCGATACGGACTGGATCAGACCCGCATTCGCGAGTTCATATTGCAGGGTCCGGCCAAGACCAAAGATTGCTTCGATCCGCTTGGAATCGCCCCATTCCGCGGCTGTTGTGTCAGTGGTGTTCGTTGACATGCGCCAACGAAAGCAAATCGACCATTAACAAATTCACGGTCCCCATTTGTGATTCGCTGGCCTCGCAACGCCGGGAGAATGGCCGTTGTTTTCAACTTTCCGTCACGGTCTGTGATTTGCTGGCGCAGTGGGAACTGTCGCCTGTGATTCGCTGGCCTGATTTCCCGTCTGCCCTGTGAAACGGTGGAGTCAAATCTTTTTTTTTCGAGAAACGAATTTTTTTTCGTTGTCCCGGCGAGCCCGCTTTGCGCGAGCCTTTCCGTTGATTGTGGCGGCCCTTGTCCTTAAGGCGACAAGCCCCTTACTGATAATCTTCCCAATCTCCGCGGCGCGATCTTTGTTGAAGATCCCCAAATCGCTCTGCGCGATAGATTCAAAGCATCGGAGGGCATCTTCCTCCAGTTGGAGAACACGGAAGCCCTCCTCCAATCCTTTCAACGCCTTTGCATATCTGCGGGGGAAGGAATTCAGACTCCGCGGAAGGTTTGCTTGCCGGAATGTTTCTTCTAATCGAGCGCGGCCCTCTTCGGAAATTTCAGGGATGTTCGTTTTCATCGCAAATCCGGCAGCTTGTTCAGCGCCTCTCGTTTGGCCTCGTCGGCAATGTGGGTGTAGTTCTGGGAAACGGCGGCGCTCTCGTGCCCAATGAGGTCTTGCACGACTGCAGCGCCAATGCCGGCCTGCTTCATCAGCGACGTGGCGGTGTGGCGGAGCGAGTGAAAGGACAACTGACTCGTGGCGCGTCCCGCGTTCGGATCGGACTTTTTCTTGTGCGTGCGCGGAGGAACGAGCCCGGCGCTCTGCATCACGGAATAAAACGCCGCGGAAAGCATCGAGGTTTTCCCCGTGCGAGTCACCGTCTCGAACGCGATGGGATGAATCGGTGCGTTCGGATCGTCGCCCGCCGGCAGTTCCTCGACGTGAGAGCGGAGAGGGGAGGCGAGGGGAATGATCTGCGTGCGTCCCGTCTTGCGGGTCACGAGGCGAATTTCGCCGGCAGCGAGGTCGATGTTGCTCCACGTCAACATTGCGAGGTCGCCGAGCCTCTGGCCCGTGTAGAGCCCAAAGAGGACGAGGCTTTTCCATTCGTCGTCGCAGCTCGCGATGACGGCTTTCAACTCGGGCAGCGTGAACGATCGCCGCGAGGATCGGGCGCTGTCCCGCTTCATCAACTTCACACCCGCCGCTGGATTGTCCGCAAGGCATCCATCCCGCCGAGCCTGCTCGAAGATCCCACGCAGGGTCTTGAGGTAGTGATTCGTTGTCGTGGCGCTCACGCGCTCCGCGGTCGTCTGCCGGAACGCAAGAATTTCGTCGGCCTCGATCTCCGACAAATCCATTTCCGCACGTCCGCCCAGAAACGCGAGGAAGGCATCAATGACGGTGCGATAGAAAATTTCAGTGCCCTTGCCGATGTCGCCTTTCTTCGCCGCAAGCCATGAATCGAAGTAGGACCGCACCGAGCGACGGGGAAGAGAGGAGCCCGTCAATTCCTTGTGCAGCGAGGCAATGACGCGCTGGGATTGCCGCGCCGCCACCTTGTCACGGAAAGCCGCTTCCCATTCGTCGGCGACCTTCTGCGCCCGCTTCTTGTCGGTCAGTTTCGTGCTCTGCTGAACGCGCCGGCCATTGGGCAGGGTGAAGCACGCGAACCAGTATTTGCTGCCCGTCTTTTTTCGGATGGATGCCATATTGCGCCGGTTCGAGTCCCCCACAGAGAAGCGGTTCGATTCCCCGTGCGCGGACTACTGGCAACAATAATGACAACATCCGCCAACGTCTATGATGTTTTTGATGTTTTCGTTACTCTGTAAATCGACGTTTACAGAGGCCTTTTGCAAAACAGGGGTTCGACTCCCCTCGCCTCCACGTTTCTTTTTGTTCATCCGCCCTCGGAGTCGTTTCCCGGTTGCTTTTCGTGTTGTGACTCCTGCATGATTGGCGCCTAATGAAAACGATATTGGTGCCCATTGTCATGGTATTGACGGAGGTCCCGGGGGCGATGGCGGCGGAGGCGTCGCTGCTTTCGGGGTTCAAAGGGAAATACAAGGGAGCCGTCGACTACGCAGGGGGCTTCACGGGGCCCACCTCGGGGCGGATCAAGGCTTCCCGATCCAAGGAAAATGGAGTCATCAGAACTGAAATCCCCGATTTCCGGCCAGCTCGGAAGCGGCGTCCTTCTGGAGAAATTTTCCCTTCGGAGCAAGCGCTTTCGGTATCAGTTTCGATTCACCACTTCCACCTTCACCGTGAACGGGCAGGGGAGGGGGCGCGCAAAGATTTCCCGCAATTCCATGCAGTTGAAAGGCAACGCGAATTTGGTCGGACAATCCTTCCGACTCCGGGCCACCGTGCGCAAGGACGATCGGGGGAAGGAGCTGGAAATCGTGAACAACTTGGTTGGAACAAACAGGGTTCCAATCACTTACGATCTCAAAAAGTCGAAGTAGATCCGCGATCCCGGGATTCCGCGTCGGGCGCTTTGTCGGAGGACGTTCCGGGGAAAATTTATCTCGGAACGAGAAGTTAGGCTTGCAATTTCCGCGGCTTTTCGGATTGCTTCGCTTCGTCTCCTCGCTCTGCGGGCAGCCGCCCCCGCGGCTCCTGCGATCTGTGGAGTCATTGAAACCGTAAACTCACTCCACAGCGTCACCCCATGGGCAACCGTCTCTACGTCGCCAACCTCCCGTATCAAACCTCCGAGTCCGAGTTGGAGGAACTCTTTCAGCAGTGCGGAACGGTCTCTTCCGTGCAGATCGTCCTTGATCGCGAAACGAACCGCTCCCGCGGGTTCGGCTTCATCACCATGGGAACGGATGCGGAAGCCCAGACCGCGATCGAAAAACTGAATGGCCAGGCCGTCGGTGGCCGCGATCTGCGTGTGAGCGAGGCCCGTCCGCGCGAGGATCGTCCGCAGCAAAAGCGGTCGTTTGGCGGCGGTGGAAACCGCGGCTTCGACCGGCAGGACCGCCAGCGGCGGTATTGATCCCGCAGACTTTCACCGGTAGGCGCGCCTCCGTTCGCGAGGCGCGGTTCCTACCAGGTCAGCGCACAGACCAGCAGTAGCAGCCCGTAGGCGGCGCCGCCCACGGCGGCCAGCTGGTAGCGTTTTGCCGAGGCCAGCAGCCACGCGACGATGTCGCGCAGGAAGTAGGGCATTCCGACCAGGAAGAGGCCGGCGAAGACCCACGCGTAGGCAAGGCAGACCAGCACGAGCCGCGAGATTTCCGGCCGGAGGAACGCCGCCTCGAGCAGGGGTTCCGCAGCCAGAAGGGCAAGGATTCCCAGTGCCCGCACCGCCAGAAACTCGTCCACAAAAAACCACGTAAGCACGGCGCCGACCGGCACGCCGATCACCAGGAAGCGGCGCAATCTCGCGAACTCTCCGAGGTCCATGGTGCGAACCAGCCAGAACGCCCACACTGCCGCGATCGTCAGCAGGATGCCCGCCCATACCCGGGAGCGGGGAAACGCGCGGAGGAAGGATTTTGTCGGGGCCGGCGCGGCCAGTGCGAAACCGTGGGCGACGAGCAGGACAAGTCCCACGACGATTCCGACGGCTTGAAGGGAAAGGAACGGATAGATCATTTGGCGGCGGGCGTTTGCACGGCCGATCCGGAGGTTGAAGGTTTGGAGTTTTTGTCGTCGGCCGGTGCGCGCTTGCCGCTGGTTTCCCAGACCCGGGTGGCCAGCGCGTTCGTGGCGGCCTCGACCTCCGCCTGTTTCTTGCTGCGTCCCGCGCCGCGTGCGAGTTCGAGGCCGTCCCACACCACACGGCACTCGAAGTATTTTTGATGTTCGGGACCGCTCTGGGAGATGATCTCGTAAAGCGGAGCCGTCGGCGCCATCGACTGCAGCAGTTCCTGCAGCACGCCCTTGGGATTGATTTCCTCGGGCTTGTTGGTGATCTGCGCAAACGCCTCGCGGGCCTCGCGCAGGATGAAATCCCGGGTCACCTCGTAGCCCCCGTCGAGATACATCGCGCCGATCAATGCTTCGAAAGCGTCGGCCAGCGTGGATGCGCGGGTGCGGCCACCGCTGGCGTCCTCGCCGCGCCCCATCATCAAATGCGCGCCAAGGCCCATCGCCATCGCATGGGTCTTGAGCCCCGCGCGTGAGACGATCCGTGTGCGAAGCTTCGTCAGTTCGCCTTCACTGAAGTCCGGAAACAGGTGGTAAAGGTGCTCGGTGACGACGAGCTGGAGGACGGCGTCGCCCAGAAATTCCAGCCGCTGGTTGTCGAACGGGTAGTTTTTCCGTTCGAGCGAGATGCTGGAGTGGGTGAGCGCCTCCGCAAGCAGCAGGGAGTTTCGAAACTTGTAGCCGATCCGCTCCTCGAGAGGATTCATCAGCGAAGGCGGGATCGGAGTTTTCGGAACCATGGTGCGGAGTCTCGGCGGCAACCGGCGAGGCATCCAGCCAAGCTACCGAAACGGTGCGCAAAATGGGAACGGATTTTCGCTTCGGTGGTTGGCGGGCCGCCGAGGGAGTTTTCGGTGGCGGGGGGAAGCAATGTGATGCACGGTGAATCCATGTCGAACCCCATGTCCACCGCCCGCGACAGGCGCATTGCCGTTGCCGTGCTCGTCGGCGCCTGTGTGTTTGCGGCGGTGGTCTCCTCGAGGGGAAGCGGTGGGTCGTGCGTTCCGGTGGCGGTTCCGGATGGAGGAGTCGTTTACCTCTGTCCGCCGGGGCGCTGATTCCGTTTTGCGGAAACCGGGAAGGGCCGCGCCGCGGTGCTAGCTGCTCCTTGCGAGTTGGTGGACCAGCCGGCCGACGGTCCGGACCGATTGCTCGATTTTTAAACTCCACGGCTGGCCGCAGTTCAGCCGGATGAAATTGCGGAAGCCGCCGTCCGGAGAGAACAGGGGACCCGGCGCGATGCTGATCCCGGCCGAACGTGCGCGGTGAAACAGATCGATGGAATCCACATTCCGCGGCAGCTCGACCCACAGAACGAAGTTTCCTTCCGGTCGCGACATGCTCACTCCATCGGGGAAGCACCCGGCGACGGTTTCCCGCATTCGCTCCACCTGCAGGCGGTAGGCGTTTCGTATCGTGCGGAGGTAGCGATCGTATCCCCCGTTGCGCAGAAACTCGGCAATCGTCAGCGAGGGCAATGTCGCGTTTGCCATGGAAAAGGTCTGCTTGAGGCGCAAAACCTTGTCGTGCCATCGGCCGGCGGAGACATATCCGACCCGATAGCCGGGCGCCAGGGTCTTGGAAACCGATCCGCAAAGGATGACCGAACCATCGCGGTCGAAGGCCTTGACGCAACGGGGACGGGGACCTTGATGTTGAAGATCGCCGTAGATGTCGTCCTCGATGATCGGGATGTTCCGGCCGGACATCATGAGGACGAGTTCCTTCTTTCGCTCGTCCGGCATCAGAAATCCGATCGGATTGTGGAAGTTTGGAATGAGCACGCAGGCCGCGATCCGTCGACGATCCACGGCCGCGCGCAGCGCGTCGAGATCGATTCCGGTCGAGCTGTCCACGGGAATGGGCAGGGCGCAAAGACCGAGCTGTCGAATGGTGCGCGCCAGTCCGAAGTAGGTCGGAGATTCCACGGCAATGGTGTCCCCGCGTTTGCATGTTGCCTGCAGGGCGAGACTGACGGCTTCCGTGCAGCCATTGGTGATCACGAAATCGTCCGGTTCGAGTGCGCAGCCCCATTCCAGCGAGCGTCTGGCAAGCTCGCTCCTGAGCACCCTGCTGCCGGGAGCGACATCGTAGTTGGCGCTGGATGCGCCGAGCCGCCTCGCGATGGTTCCCATTTCCCGGGCAAGCTTCTTCGCGGGGAGCAACTCACTGCTCGGAACAGCCGCACCCAGCGGCACGAGCTTGGGATTTCCGATGTCCGCAAGCACCGATTCCAACGGATCAAGTTGCGAGAAATCGGTCACGCGCTTGGAGCCGTTTGAAACGTCTGGCTGCGGAGCCTGCTCCGACAGCCGCGCCCTCACAAAAAAGCCGGACTTGGGCCGGGCCTCGATCAATCCACGATTCTCGAGAACGACATACGCGTGAAGCGCGGTGGGAACGCTGAGGATGTCCGACGGGCGGACGTTGTCACGGACCAGGCGCACGATGGCCGCACCCGCTTCGGCAAAGAGGCGATCCCGGTCGGGATCGGTCGCGAGGATGGAGCCATTCCCCGGCAACGCCAGCCCCAGCGCCTCACACAGGCAGTTCATGGAGTTCGCCGTGAACATTCCGGAGCACGATCCGCAGGTCGGACAGGCTGTCCGCTCCATGGCGTCGAGTTGCTGCTCGTCGATCTTCCCGGCCGAAAGCTGACCAACCGCTTCGAACATGGACGATAGATCGAGGGCCTTCCCGGAGCGCGCGTCGCGACCGGCTTTCATCGGTCCGCCCGACACGAACACGGCCGGAATGTTCACCCTCGCGACCGCCATCAACATTCCCGGCACGATCTTGTCGCAGTTGGGAATGCAGACGACCCCGTCGAAACAATGGGCGCGCAGCATGGTCTCCACGGAGTCTGCGATCAGTTCGCGCGAGGCGAGGGAATACCGCATGCCCGCGTGCCCCATCGCAATGCCATCATCCACACCGATCGTGTTGAACTCGAAAGGGACTCCGCCTGCCTTGCGGATGGCGTCGCGGACCTTCCGTCCTGCGACGTCCAGGTGCGCGTGTCCGGGAACGATTTGAACAAAGGAATTCGCCACCGCGATGAATGGCTTCTCCCAGTCTGCGTCTGATTCGAGCACGCCCGTTGCCCGCAGCAAGCTGCGATGGGGGGCGCGATGGCTGCCTTTCTTGATGGTATCGCTGATGGCCATGTGGAGGTGGTTTTCTCCAAGTATGAAGGCGGGCAGTGGTGGGTGGAATTGCTATTAATGGACTAAAGTGATTCAATATCGGAATGAATCGACCGACGGTCGTTGAACTCGAATGCTTCGCCGCAGTCGCGGAGGAAGCCAGCTTCTCCCGGGCGGCGGGACGGTTGAATCTCACCCAGCCACCTCTTTCCCGGCATATCCGCTCCCTGGAGGAAAAACTCGGAACCCGTCTCTTCGACCGAAACACGCGCAGCGTGGCCCTCACGTCGGCGGGAGTCCTTTTTCTCCGGGATGCGACGGCGATGCTGGTGGCGCTGGATGCCGCCGTGGAATCAGTGGGTCGTGCAGAGCGTGGCGAAACCTCCCGCCTGCGAATCGCGTTTGTGGGGGCATTGCTCGACGAGGCCTTCGTGCGCGTCATCCGAACGTTCCGCAACGATCATCCGCGCTGTCAGGTGCATCTCACGGATCTCCCTCCCGCCCGTCAAATGGAGCGTCTCGAAGACGGCTCGGTGGACATCGCCTTCGTTGGAGCCGGCCCGCGGAGATTGCCCCGAAATTTGAAGTGCCTCGTTTGGAAGACCGAGCCTTTGATGATCGCGCTGCCCGAGAGTCACCGCATGGCCGCGTCTGCGTCTGTCCGACTCAAGGATCTGGCGGAAGATCCCTGGGTCATGGTCTCCCGAAATGCGGCTCCGGAGTATCGTCGTCAATTTGACGAACTTTGCCGGGCGAACGGTTTCAAGGCGCGAATCGTCGAAGAAACGGATCGCGTCCCTGCCGTCCTGACGATGGTCGCCGCAGGGCAGGGGGTTGGTTTGCTCGCATCTGGTGCATCCCGCCTGCTTCCCGGCGGCGTCCGCTTCCTGCCCATTACGAGCCGAATGCGTCCCAGGTTGGAACACGCCTGCCTGTATCGCAGCAGCCCTCCGTCCGAAGCCGTTGGCGATTTTCTCGAGATCCTTCGATACGCACGCTGAGCCCGCCTGCGGAAGGGGAGACATATTGTTTCGCGCTCATTCACGAGAGCCTGATTCCGCCCAGTCAGCAGCGTGGAGTGAAACGCGCCGGTAGGCCAATCAGGTCTCAGGCACCGCTGCGAACTCGTAGCGAAGTTCCGCCATTCCCGCTCCAAACTGGCGCACGGATACCAGTCGCAAGTTGGGGCTCGTGACCCTGCGGGGAAACAATGGCTTCCGTTGATTTTTGGGAGGAACGTTTCGAAGAATCCCGAAACGCCCCGCATGCTTAGGTAGCTGCGGGACCTCCGGGCCCGCAGAGGGTGGGGAACGATCCCGAGGCCCGGAGGTCCTCGGGCTACCGAGGTTTTTCGGGGGAGGAACGTTTCGAAGAATCTCCCTGCGGGAACGGACGCCGGTCTCCATCCCGAAGGACCTGCATGCTCAGGTAGCTGCGGGACCTCCGGGCCCGCAGGGTGGGGGAACGAATCCCGAGGCCCGGAGGTCCTCGGGGCT
>CALGTD010000084.1 GCA_937901895.1 uncultured Spartobacteria bacterium
TACTCATCAAAAACCTCAGCTCTTCTCCTCTAATCTAGGAAAGACCCTTCCCAATTATCCTATCCGTGAATACATCCGTTAAGGTGAAGCGTTCTTGGACAGGCGTGGCTGAGAACGTGCTGAGAAGGAAGGGGAGAAATCAGTTTCCTGGAGGAACTGATGGGCCATGTCCACGGATGCTGCCGCCCTTGGTCGCGACTCCTACGAGGGGACATGAAGAGCCCTGAGTGTAGCAAGGATGCAAATTGACGCAAGGGTTTCTGAATTTTCGGAGAAGGACTTTCGGGTGTTGAATCGTCGACGACTCGACACGCTGGGGAATGGTTTCAGGAACCCGATTTTTTTGGCCCAATTTGGGGAGGTTCTCGGAGGTTACTCGCCGGTCGACAAGGATCAGAGCTTGGGTAAAAAGTGTTGCCGCCCTAATAAGGCATTGCCCAGGCCATCGGCGAATTGCGCGGCATCGACTTGCCGAATCAAGAAACGCAGATAGTTTGCAACGTGATTGGGGAGGCTGTGCGATCATCAGATTTCCATACGACCCATTGGACGTTGATCGTCGCCTCCTGCGATGTCGACCGTGAGCGTGGGTTTGACTATATCTACCGCACCTACTCCCGACCGCTGCGTGGCTATCTCAGACGGTTTGGAATTCCCGAGGACGATGCGGACGACGTCTTGCACGAATTCCTTCTGGCGATTTTCCATGGGGGAACGCTCGCCCGGGCTGATCCTGCACGTGGCAAGTTTCGCTCCTACCTGCTCGGCGCACTGAATCACTTTGTTGCAAATCGGCGGGAACGTAATGGCGCCGCCCGCCGCGGTGGTGGCGTCCCTGATCTCCCGCTTGATGATCTCGCCCTCGGTGACACGCCTGGATCCATCGACGACAGTCGTCGCTTCGACGAAGACTGGGCTCGCGCATTGTTCGACCGGGCGGTCGAGCGTCTGAACGAGGAACTCGACTATCATGGTTCTCCCGCCGGAGACCTCCGCGAGTTGATCTTCCGTGACCAGGATGGCACTTATGCCGAGATTGCAGCGAGCCTCCGGATCACGGTCCCGGCCGTGAAGTCACGCATCTTCCGACTCCGCAAACGCTTTCAGGAGATCATCCGTCAGGAAGTCCGCCGAACCGTGGATTCAGACGCCGAGTGTGAGGAAGAGCTGAGCTACCTCTGCAGCGTGCTGAGCCACACCTGTCCGACCTGTTTCTGACCTGGATCGCGATTTCGCGAAACTTTCCGCAAAAAATCCCGAAGAACCTTATCGACGGCAACTGCCGCACCAAAAAAATGAAGGTCTTCGCCCATCAGCTTGGATTCGTGATCTCCCGACCCAACATGCGGAAACGTGGGATTCCCACGTCGAGTGCATCGTCCGCGGGGGCCGTCGGTCAATCCCTCGAGTCACGAAGGAATTCCTCCATCGAGGCTGGCCAGTCGCCGCAAAGGGAGGGCGCTCTATGAAATCTCACCCGATTTTCCACACGATCGTCTTTTTCCTCGGCACGTGGTCCTTTTCCCAATCCCTGTGCGGAAGTCCGCCTCCGGAGGGGCTGACCTCATCGGATTGGCACGAGATTCAGCGCGTTTACGAGACCGGCCGACTGGGTGTCGTCAAGCAGCCGGACGGCTGCCATGCCGCCCGCAATCCGGCGCAAGACTGGCTCGTCCGATTCAATGACACCGGCTTTCACGTCGAGCCCGGCGGCGCCGGGTGGCGCTGGGGACTCACACTGCGAGCCTACGGTGCGGCGGAGGATCTGATCGTCGCGCCGGAGAAACCGACGAATGTTCAAGCGGATGCCAACCGTATTGTCACACGATGGGATGATTGTCTGGCGGAGTGGTTCGTGAACCGACGCGAGGGGCTTCTCCAAGGCTGGACGTTCCTGCGAAATCCACGGCCCGACGCTGACGCGACGGGTTCTTTGCGCCTTGAGCTAGCGGTGACCGGAGACCTCACTCCGAGGGTCGAACCCGGTGGAACAGCCATCACCTTTCTCGAGGCCTCAGGCACCGCGGCGGTGACCTACGGCGGACTGCGAGCTTGGGACGCCGACGGCCGCGCGCTTCCCGTGCGCTTCGAAGCGTTGGACGAGAATGCCGGACCGCGCTTCGCGGTGGAGGTCGACGCGAGAGGGGCTCGCTATCCGGTGTCGATCGATCCCATCGCGCAACAGGCGTATCTGAAAGCCTCCAACACAGACCCCTCGGACCAGTTCGGCACGAGCGTCGCCATCTCCGGTGATACGGTGGTCGTTGGAGCTCCCGGGGAGGACGGGGACGGATTGAATGTCGTTCCGACCTCAAGCAACGGAACGAATGGCGACCCCACGGACAATTCGAAGACCAATGCGGGTGCCGCCTACGTTTTTGTCCGCACCGGTGGCGCATGGGTCCAGCAGGCCTATCTCAAGGGCGTGGTGAATCCGCTCCTTGCTCCAGCCTCCGATGACTATTTCGGATCCACTGTTGCCATCGACGGCAATACGATCGTGGTCGGTGCCTCAGCTTTGAACGGTAATCGTGGTGCGGCATTTGTTTTTACCCGCACTGGATCCGTTTGGTCGGCCGAGCCCGTCCGATTGCTGACGGCCGAGAGTCCGCAATCGAACGATCGTTTTGCAGACTCAGTCGCGATTTCGGGTGACACGATCGTTGTCGGAGCCAGGGGCTCCGGTTCGGTCTCCGTTTTCGTTCGTAGCGGGACGATGTGGAATCGACAAGCGACCCTTACCGCATCCAATCCCGGAGTGGGCGATTCCTTCGGCACGTCGGTCGCGATATCCGACAACACCATCGCCATTGGAGCCCCCGGGGAAGACAGCAGTGAGACGGGAACCGGCGGCAGCGGCGCCAACAATGATGCCCCGTCTTCCGGCGCGGCTTATGTTTTCGTGCGTTCCGGATCCACGTGGTCCCAGCAGGCCTACCTCAAGGCCTCCAATGCTGAAAGTGACGACTATTTCGGCATCTCCTTGGCCATATCTGGTGACACGTTGATCGTCGGCGCGAGCGGCGAATCCAGCGCCTCGCCCGGCGTGAACGGGAACCAGGCGAACAATGGAGCCGACGTAGCAGGAGCCGCCTATGTTTTTACCCGAACCGGTGTTTCGTGGAGCCAGCAGGCCTATCTCAAGGCCTCGAATCCCGGAGCTTCTGATCAATTCGGAGATTCGGTTGCCATCAGTGGCGATGTGGCTGTTGTTGGTGCCTTTGGGGAGAGCAGTGCCGCGAGAGGGATTGATGGCAACCAAGACGATGATACCGCCGTGATCAGCGGAGCGGTTTATGTCTTTGTGCGCAAAGGCACCTCCTGGAGCCAGCAGGCTTACCTCAAATCGTCGAACTCCGATCCGGGTGACAACTTCGGCGCCGCCGTAGCGATCGATGGGCGAACCCTGCTCGTGGGCTCACTAGGGGAGGACAGCAAGGGAACCGGCCCTGACGCGAATCCTTTCGACAACACTGCCTCGGCGGCAGGCGCGGCTTACGTGTTTGTTCTTCCGCCACCGACGGCTCCTGTCGTCCGAATCCGGGGGGGAAAGGTCCGGCGCGTTACCTCTGCGCGCGCCGTGCTGAAAGGCACCGCCAGCGACATGGACGGCGATCTTGCGCGCGTCGAAGCCAAAGCGCCGGGATCCCGATGGAAAAGAGCGCGAGGGCTCGAGAAATGGAAATTCGTCGCCCGCGGCTTGAAGACAGGCCGCACCGCCATCCGCATCCGCGCCGTCGATTTCGGTGGTCTGCGTTCGCGCGTTGTCCGGCTTGTAGTGAAACGCTCATGAAAAATCCCATGCCCCGTCCCATTCAGCTTCTTCTGGCCATCCTCGCTCTGAGTTCCGTCCCGCTTGTTCGCGCCGCGACCCCGCCGCCCGTGGACGGGAACGGCATCTTCAAACTCAACAGTGGAGAGAGCGAATACTTTGGCTATGTGCCGGATACCTACAATTCGAACACGCCGATCAGCCTCTTCGTGTGGATGCACGGCTGCGGTGGCCAGGCCTACTGGGATGTATTCGCGATCGCCCCTCCGGCCACGCGTGCGAATCAAAGCTACATCGCGATCTCGATTGGTGGACGTGACGGAGCGTGCTGGGACACGAACGCCGACGCCCCGAAGGTTCTCGCCGCCATCGCGGATGTCTCCCGCTATTTCAACATCGATCCGCGCAGAATCTTCCTCGGCGGATACTCCTCGGGAGGCGACATGACGTATCGTGTCGGCTTCGAGAACGCATGGCGGTTTGCGGGTCTGCTTGCCGAGAACAGTGACCCATTCCGGGACACCGGATCCACGAGGGCCGCACTCATGGCGGCCGCTTCCTGGAAAATCAATGTCGCCCATCTCGCGCACACCGGCGACGACGTCTATCCGATCGCCGGGGTGCGGGCCAGCATTGCTGCCCTTCAGGCAAAGGGATTTCCAGCCACTCTCATCGAAAAACCCGGGAGTCATTGGGACAACGACGCCGGGAACTTCGGGACAAACTACGACCTGCGCACCTTCCTTCTTCCATTCCTTGATGCCGGATGGATTTCTCCACCGCTGCCTCGGCCGAAGATCAAATCCAGGAAGGTCCGTCGCACCGTCTCGAACGCACGAATCGTGCTCAAAGGGACGTCGAAATACGCGGACAGCGTCGAATACAAGCTGAAGGGAAAAAAATATCGAACAGCCCGCGGGACGACCGAAAAGTGGAAGTTTCCTGCGCGGCTGGTGCCCGGAAAAAATGTCATCCGCGTCCGCGCCGTCGGTCCTCAGAAGAATTCCAAAATTCTCCGGTTCGTCATTCGGCGAACCGCATCAACTCTCAAACCATAGCGTCTACGTCCTCCGCATCGCCCGCCGAAGATACCGCCCTGTCCAGTGACGGGACCACAACGCGGAAAGAGTTGCGCCTCCCGGCTCCCGAAGTATTCAGTCGGCGGGTGGCTCGGTCGCGAGCTATGTTCCAGCAACAGGGAACGAATGTTCGCAGGCACGGCTGACGATGAACTGTGGTCATACATCTCGCGGAACGGCGGAGTTCTGCCCCGCCTGCGCGGTGACGGCAGCGTTCCATGCGCCTGTCCGACGATTTGGGAGATACGAGGTTCTCGAGAATCTCGGCGGCGGCGGAATGGGGGAGGTTTACCTCGCGTATGACAATGCGTCCGGCCGTCTGGTGGCACTCAAGACGCCGTCGTCGGACGGTTCGGATGAAACGATTCAGCGCTTTCGTAGCGAAGCTGAAGCCGTGGCCGGACTCGAACATCCAGGCATCATACCGATCTACGAGGTTGGCGAGGCGCAGGGCCTGCCTTTTTTCACGATGAAGTTCGCGGAAGGCGGGAGTCTCGCCGGACGCATCGATGAGTATCGCGAGCCACGGCGGGCTGCGGAGCTGGTCGCAGGCGTCGCGGAGGCTGTTCATTATGCCCACGCCCGCGGCATCCTTCATCGCGACCTCAAACCGCAAAATATCCTCCTCGATGAGGCCGGCCACGCCTTCGTTTCCGACTTTGGAATTTCCCGGTGGCTCGATCGCGACGGAGACCTCACCCGCACCGGGTCGCTGCTCGGTTCGCCGAACTACATCGCTCCCGAGCAGCTGGTCGCTTCCCCTCGCAACCTCACGGTCGGCGCCGATGTCTTCTCACTGGGTGCCATCCTGTATCACCTTCTCTCCGGCGAACCCCCGTTCCGCGCAGACTCCCTGGCCTCAACGCTCCATCGTCTGGGATCCGGAGATCTTCGCCCACTTCCGGTTGGAACACCGCGGGATCTCGCGGCCATCTGCCGGCACGCCCTCGAACCGGAACCGTCCGCACGTTACGAATCGGCCCGTGATCTCGCCGCAGACCTCCGGGCATGGCTGGGCGATCGTCCCCTGTTGGTTCGTCGCTCCACTGCGGCCGAGCGGCTCTGGCGTTGGGCCAGGCGCAACCCGCTTCCGGCCACGCTTGTCGCGCTCGTCATCCTATCACTGGCGGCCGGAGGCGGATTCTCCACGTTTTCCCACCAACGCGCGCTCGCCGCGGAAACCGCCCGTGCGGATGCCGCCGAAACTCTCGCCCGTGATCGCTTGCGTGCGTCCCTTCTCGCGGAGGCACGCACACTGCGGCTTAGCGGTCTGCCAGGTCAACGCACCGGGGCTCTCGCCAAACTCCATGAAGCGTGGGCGTTGGAGCCCTCCGTCGATATTCGCAATGAGGCCGTGGCTGCGCTCGTGTTGCCGGATCTCAGTCAGCCGGCGGAGTCAGATCCTCCGCCATTTCGTGAGCGCGCACAGAGCTTCACCGCAGAAGTGGGGGACTCGGAAAAAATCCTGACCATTGGAGGTCCCGAAGGAGAGTCCCTGGCGACCCTTTCGTTTACCCACCGGATCACGTCACTGGCGTGGACTCCAGGGCAGGAGATGCTCATCCTGGGAACGGCGAACAAGCACGTCTGGATTTGGAACCGCGCCACCAAGGAACTCATCCGTCACATCACGGGACGTGCAGACGTCAGTGCACAACTTGCCGTCAGCCATCGGGGGAACTTCGTCGCCGACATCACCTATGAGGGGGCGCTCCGGATCTGGCAGACCGAATCCGGTGAGGATTTGATCACGGCTTCATTTGGTGTCGACACTGAGACGCCTCCCCAGTGGGCGGCTGACGATTCGGCGATCTATTTCAAACGGCGCGGTTCCGCCAAATGGTATCGCACGGAAGTCATTCTCCCGCGTGTCAGCCGCTATTTTCGCCCTCCGAAACCGGAGGAGACCTTCGAGGATGCGCGCACCATCGATCTCAACCAAAGCGGGAGATACGCGGCAACCTCGACGGAAAATCGCGTGCGGATTTGGGACCTCGAGACCGGAACCGTGAGCGGCGAATGGCTGAAATATCAGGAGGAATGGGCTCCCGCGCGGTTCCTTCCCAAAAAGGACGCTCTTCTGGTTGGCGGCTGGTCCTCCGATGTGCTGGAGATTCCGATTTCCGCGCCTTACCACGCCCGAAAACTGCAGCGCCTTCCGGGCGCATTCCTCGTCGATCTTGCCCGCGACGGTTCGCTCGCCGGTTTCGTCGACAACACCGATCAGGACTTCAAGATCCTTGCCGCACCTTTCGACCAGCCGCCCATCCGGATTCCCCAGCAGAAACCTTTCGAGATCGCAATCGAGCCGGGGACTCGCTGGATGGCACTCTCGAGCTTCGGCGAAGCGAAGGTTCGCATCGTTGGCTGGCCCGGTCTCGAGCCGCTCGCCACTCTCGACGCGGAGGGTGTCGCCTCCCGCCTCGCCATTTCCGCCGGCGGGGACTGCCTATATCTCGCCACCGATTCCGGCGGATCCGAGTGGCGCACGGATGACTGGACGAAGGTGCGGACGATCCGCCTCGACGAAGCCCAGCAATCGGCGCGCTATCTCGATAGCGGCATCATTCTGATCCAGACCCGCCGATCCATCCGCCTGCACGACACGGCAACGGGCAGGGAACTCGTGCGGCTCCCCACGCAGGAATCCTCGCGCCAGCGATCCAGTGTTTCGTTTACCACGTCTCACGACGGCCAACTTCTCGCCGTGCAGACGACGGAAGGGGGAATTCAACTCTGGCATCTTCCCGCACTGCGCGAGGAACTTGCCGAATTCGGAATGGACTGGTGACGAACGGCGGTCCCGGTGAAGTCAGTCGTTTAGAGGAGCCTCATGGGAGCGTCCGCATGAGAGATCGGTCCACTACGAGGGACAAATGCTCAAGCGGTGAGGGCGGCAAAACCGGGCCGATTTCCGGGAGCGTTTGGGATCAAGGCCCGGAAACATGTTGAAGAGACCCGAGAAAGACGTTCCGCATGATCGATGCGATGTCGCCCGCCGTCCTTGCGACGCCGGGACGCTATGAGATCGAGCGTTCTCGGTAAGGCTTCACAATCAAACGTTCAAACATTTCGGGATTGCCCGGGAATCCGCTCTCGCCTGTTATGGTGACGCTTGCCGCCGTATAGAGCTTTTTGCATGAAGATCGATCACAGAAGTTCCATTCCGCTGCACGTGCAGGTGGAGAGCTTGATTCGCGAAATGTTGAAACAATCCCGTTATCAGAACGGGGAGCTGCTGCCTCCGGAGGCGCGCATCGCGGAGCAACTCGGGGTCTGCCGCAATACCGTGCGCGCGGCGATCTCGCGCCTGGTGCAGGAAGGCGTGCTCGAGCGCAGGGCGGGACGCGGAACCCGGTATGTGCGGCAATCGGTTCGCACGAGCCTGGAGAACTGGCCCAGCTTCACGCGTGAGATGAGGGCGAAGGGCATTTCCGTGGAAACCTTTTCCCGTCTGGTGGAAGACACGAAGCCGGACGCAAAAGTTGCACGGATGCTCCAGCTCTCCAGTCTGGAAAAGAAGCGAGGGATAATCCGATTGGAGCGCGTGCGGGGTTACGGCGGGATTCCGTCGGTGAAATCCGTTTCGTGGTTTCATCCACGCACGCGACTCACCGTCGATGACGATTACTCCATGCCGCTCTATGAGCTGATCTCGAAGCGAAGCGGGATCGTGCCGGAGTTTTCCGAAGAGGAGGTTTCCGCCGAGCTTGCGACCCAGAAGCTGGCCGAGGTGCTCGCGTGCGGGAAGGGTGATCCGATTCTTGTCCGCAAGCGCGTGGTGAGTGACGCCGGGAGAAAGGTGATCGAATACAACGAGAATCATTACCGGGCGGACCGCTTCACCTACGGATTGACGATTCGCAAGGGAAAGTAGGCGCCGACTATTCGTCGTTCTTCAGCCGCTCGACGCGGAGAGTGACGACCTGCCGGGAGGCGAGCTCGATTTTTTCCGACGCAGGTTCAAGCGCATCTTCCATTGGATTTGATATGTGGATGGTTCCAACAGGGCGATGCCACACGAGCCGGGTGGAAGCGGGGTGTCCCGAGGTGTTGAAGAGCCGGATCATCCATGCCTTTCCATCGCGGCTCGGGCGCACCTGTGTCGCGACGATGCCGGCGTCTCCATCGAGGGTAAGCAACGGCGGCGGCACCGGAGTGTCCGGATCGACGGGTGCAGCGAGCAGCGGCTGGGTGATGCCGCGGCCGAATCGCTCCGCCGCAGCGGCGTCGTAACCCCCGACATAAGGGCGGATCGCGTAGCGAAAGGTGATCTCGCCCTCCTGGTCGGCTTTGTAGTTCGTTTCCCAGTGGTTGTTCATCGTCCACGACCACAGGAAGGGTGCGGGATCGATGTGAGCCCGGAATGCCTCGACGTCGAAATACGGAGAGATACGGATCGGGTCGAACTGGACGAGCGGCGCATCGACCGTGACCCACGTGACGCCACGGTCGTTGTTGGCGAGATCGATGAATCGCTGCACGCAGTAGAAGTTGCGATTCGCACCGGGAAGCTGCCCGGTCTCGACCTCCACGGACGCCCACGGCGTGTCAACGCGCGGAGTGGCGCCGGGGAGGTTGAACGGAAATCCGAAGTAGACGCCTTCGGGATCGCGAACCTTGAGTTTGTCGACGATGTTGATGATTTCGACGTGATCCATGCCGTCGATGAGCCGAACGCGACGGGTGAGCAACTTCGCGCCGGGAGCACCCGACTCGATTTTCAAAGTTGCAACGAGTGGGCCGGGATCTTCGACGGTGATGGAGACGGGGCTGCTGATCGTGCTGCGCCCTTCGTCGGGATTGCGGCCGAGGATGTAGAGATAGTCGTTGAGGCCGGCGCCTTTCGAAACGTCGACCCAATCTCCCTGCGTATCCTTCCGTTTCAACGACGAGATCGCACCGGTCTTCGGATCGACGGTGACTTCCAGTGTTTCGTTGGAAAGCGTGTTCTCCTGGGCGTGTGCGGAACCGCCATCCGCAGGTGCGCCCGCTTCAATCGTGTAGCGACGGGTTCCGAATGCAGGAACATCTCTCGCGAGAAAGGCGAGCTCGCCCGAGGCGAGACGTTGCGACGGCACGACCTGTCCCTTTTCATCCCGCACACGGTGGCCAGCCTTTGACTGCTCCTTCGTGAGTGTGACGAGTCCACTGCGCGTCCACGACGTGGTGTTGCTCACGTCGATCGTGGGGAGACCATCGCGCGGTGGCACAATCGACTCGATCAACTCACGCGCCTGCTTCGCGGCGTCGAACGCGTAGGCCTGCTTGTAGGCGTCCTGCCGGATCGCGAACTCGCTGTCCGGAGCGCTGATGCTGTTGTGCGCGCCCCACGTGTGTTCGTCGTAAAGAATCGCCTTGGTCCACGCCGCGTCGACCCTATCGTGCAAAGGCAGCGCGAAATCCCGCATCGACCAGAGAACCTGCGCCTGCACGAGCCGCTCCTTGGCTTCGCGGTTTGTTGCGGTGGCCTTCGAGGTGGAGGCGGCACCGTCCTCCCAATAGGGGGTGTAATCGCCGCGACGCACGGGGAGGTCTTTTCCGTATTTCTCCTCGAACTTGCGAAGGAAGCCGCTGTTTGTCGAAATGACGAATCGCGGCGAGAAGTGTGTTTTGTTCCACTCGTGCACGACTTCGCACAGCATCGGATCGGGCGGTCCGTTGTCGGCGCCGATCGCGTAGCGCAGCATGAGCATGTCGTAGGGGTAGTCGGGCTCGCGCTCGAGATCGGCGAGCATCGCGAGCACGTCGGGCATTTTGCGGAAAAGCTGGCACTCCTCGGGCGTGGTCGGATTCTCCGTCGCGTAGCGAAACATCGAATAACCCTTGGAGGTCATCCAAAACAGGACCCGGTCGCGGCCGTCCGGCGCCTCCCAATGGAATGGGCGATCCCCCCACGTGAGCACGCGACCGATGCGGTGGCGGACGTTCGGCGCGACGGTCATCTGGCGAATGCCATTCGCAACGAGCGCGGTGGTGAGTCCCCATGTGTATCCGGGCACGTCCGACTGCATCGCGGAGTCGATCGTAACGCCATACTTCCGCTCGAAGCGCTTGGCGCTGGCGATCAACTCCATGAGCTCCTCTTCGTGGAAAAGTCCGGTCATGGCCTGGGCGTAAAGTCCGTCCAGATGAATGGTGCGGTTCCGGCACGCCTCGAGGAATGCCCCCCGTTCCGCCGGGGTCGCCACGCGCAGGAACTCCTCGACCGCCCACATGCCCTCGGGGTGCCACACAAAGCGCTCGCCTTCCGGGTAACCCTTCGTCTTCTCGATGAGCTTCAGTGCGGTGCGGAAATGCTCCACCTGCCGCGCGAGCACGTCCTCCTGAAAGTGCGTGAAGCCGATGTCGAGGTGCGTCTGCGGAATCAAATACACCGTCCACTCGCGCGCCTTGTCCAACGCCAGTAGCGGCGCGTTCACGATCTTCGATCCGACGCGCAGCGAGACCGGATACTTTGTCGGAGCATCGACCTCGGGCGCCTCGATTGTGAGACGGTTGATCCCGGGGACGAGCGAAACGGTCTTTCGTGAGGGACCGACGGTCAGCTCTGCGCTGACTGCGTGCCCGAGATGCACGATGTCCACGTTTGCCCGGCGCACCGGGTTGCCGTCTTTCGACTTCAAGACCTCGATCGTGGTGTTGACCGATTCCACGAATGTGGACGGATAATTGCCGACATCCGCAAGACGAGCGCCCCGCCCCGCCTCGAACGCCACGGCATCCCAAAGCACCCACGAGCCCTCGATTCCGGTGATCTGGATTTCATTGACTCCGACGCGAAGAGCGGATGGCGGAATCGAAATCTTCACCACGTGCTCCCGCCCTCCAGCCGCTTTCGCATAGCCGCCATTGCCGGCGGGAGTTTCGTGCTCGGACGTGAAACCATTCACGCCGACCCGCAACTTTGGAGGCCCGCTCTGATGCGTGTCGGCGAAATCCAGGACGAGTGTGGAGTCCTCTCTCGGCAGCGCGGACAGCGCGAACCAGATGCGCGAGGTGTAGGGAGGGGTTGGCGCCCACCCCTTGTCGGACGGGCCGGGTTGAATATACGGCCAGTCTTTTCCAGCGTCGGAGACGCCCACCACGAAGGCTCCGGGTGTCGAGAAGCTCTTGTTGCCGTCGGGAGCGAGTGCAAATTCCGCGGTCGAGTTGTCGGGCTTTCCGATCTGCCACAAGGGCGCGCTCCAGCCGGTGATGGGAAAGACAGTCAGTGCCAGCACGGCGAGCCGGCGAAGCAAGGGAGAGTGTTTCATCATTAGATGTGGCGTCGGTGCAAGCGGAAGCCTCGAACGTTCCGGGAATATCTCGAAGAGAGTTTTCAAGTTCGCCTGAGATATTGTTCGAACATTTATTCTGGCAAGGAGAATGTGACGATTGCTCGATGCCACGCAACTGTGAGCAGTTATGTCGCTGGATTGCGCTTGACCCACGAGGCAATGTTTGAACATTTAGGAGTCAATGAGATTTCCCGTTCCCGAAATCCTGTGCCGCCGCGGCCACTGAAAGGAATGTTGTGAGTGTGCTGGTGGCGGATTTTGGAGGGACGCGCATCAAGATGGGGCTGATCGAAGACGGACGTCTTCAGGCGGTTCGCATCCGCGAGACGAGCGCCAAAGGAACGCTCGAGCAGCAGTTGCCCGATGTGCGCCAGGTCCTCGAGGAACTCGCCGCGTTGGCGGAGTCGTCCCCTGAGGCGATGTCATGGGCACTGCCGTGTCTTGTTGCTCCTGATCACCAGACGGTGACGCGGACGTTTGGAAAGTTTGACGATGCCGGAACGTTGGATCTCGGTGGATGGACCGAGCGGTATTTTGGAATCCCGCTCGTATTGGACAACGACGCACGCGCGGCGGCGATCGGCGAATGGCGTTACGGCGCGGGAAGGGCCTGCGACCACATGGTGATGGTGACGCTCGGAACCGGGATCGGCACTGCGGTGATCAGCGAAGGACGTCCGATGTATGGAAGGACCGGGCTTGCTGGAAATCTCGGGGGGCACAACATCATTCGCGCCGAGGGCGCGCCGTGTGTGTGCGGCCTGCGTGGATGCGCGGAGGCGCATGTCGGAAGCTGGGCGATGCGGGAGTTCGCGCGGAAATCACCGCTCTTTGCAGAGAGTGCTCTTTCGAACGTGGAAACCATCGACTACCGCGTCGTCTTCGAGCTTGCCCGCGCGGGCGATCCTTTGGCCCGCGAGTTGAGCGAGAGCGCCATCCACGACTGGACGATCGTTCTTGTGAACCTGATCCACCAATTTGACCCGGAACGCATCGTGATCGGCGGGGGCATCATGGCCGGAAAGGACGAAATCCTCCCCTCATTGGAGTCCTCGCTTCGACGAATGCTCCCTTTGTCAAGCGACGTCACGCTTCACGCGGCTGCATTGGGCGATTCCGCGGCGCTGCTCGGCTGCGAGGCAATCTGCGCCGCACATCCTTCACTACGATGACTCAATCGAACTACGACAAACATCCTCACGTGGCGGTCGCCGGAATGGAGGATCAATGCTGGACCGGCTGGCAAAGCATTCTGAAATGCCTCTCCGGGCAGTTGAACGCCGTGGGAGGCAAAATCCTCACCATTGAATGCTATGTGGGCGTGTCGGTTGAGGAGATCGTCGCAGCCGTTCGCTCGCAGCTTCCCGCGGCCACCGTCTTCGCGACATCGAAGGCGTGGCTCGAGCATGACGAGATCGAGCGGCGGGTTAAGCCCTTTCTTGGAAACGGGGATCCGCTGTTTGGCTACGTCTCTGCGTTGCGAATGGAGGATTACTTCTCGCCGGAGAAGCTCGCAGCCATGCAGCGGGCGATCGCGGCCGTTGCGCGTGGACCGGTGGTCGTCATTGGACCGGGTGCGAGCATTGTCCATCGCGGTGACGTGATTGTTTACGCGGAGATGCCGCGCTGGGAGGCGCAGGGACGCATGCGCCGAAACGAGATGAGCAATCTCGGCGTCGAGAATCGCGAGCTGAAATGGAGCCTCAAATACAAGCGCGCCTGGTTCAACGACTGGCCGGTGTGCGATCGATTGAAGCTCGCGTTGAGGGACGTCGATTTCATCCTGGATACCTGCAAGCCCGCCGAGCCGAAGATGATTTCCCGGGAAGCGGCGAGGAGGGCCTACGAGACCGCACTGTCGCGGCCGTTTCGCGTGGTTCCGTTTTTCGATCCCGCGCCATGGGGCGGCCAGTGGATGAAACGAACGATGGCTCTGCCCGAAGACGTGCCGAATTACGGGTGGTGCTTCGATTGCGTGCCGGAGGAGAACAGCATTGTCTTCCGCTTTGGCGATACGCTCGTGGAGCTGCCGGCGATGAACCTCGTGTTCTTCGATCCAAACCGGCTTCTCGGGTCCCGGGTGCACGCGCGCTTCGGCATGAGCTTTCCCATTCGCTTCGACCTGCTCGACACCGTGGAGGGCGGGAACCTCTCGCTCCAGGTTCACCCGTTCACGGATTTCATCCAGCGACACTTCGGTGTGCCTTACACGCAGGACGAGTCCTACTACCTGCTCGCGGCGGAAGAGGGGTCGGTCATTTATCTCGGTCTCGAGGAGGGTGCCGATCCCGGGGAAATGATTGCCGCGCTCGAGGCTGCCCAGGCGGGAGACAAAGCCTTCGACGACGAGCGCTTTGTCTGCCGGTGGCCGGCGAAAGTGCACGACCACTACCTCGTTCCCGCAGGCACCTGCCATTGCTCGGGCAAGGGAACCGTCGTGCTCGAGATCAGCGCCACACCGAACATTTTCACGTTCAAGCTCTGGGACTGGGGACGCGTGGGGCTCGATGGCTTGCCGCGTCCCATCAACATCGAGCGAGGCAAACGGAACATCGCGTGGGAGCGCACGAGATCGTGGGTGGAGCGGGAGCTGGTGAATGTCGTCAGCGAGGTCGCGTCAGGCGAAGGCTGGCGCGAGGAGCGCACCGGATTGCATGCGCTGGAATTCATCGAGACCCGTCGTCATTGGTTCAGCGGACCCGTTTCGCATGACACCGGCGGCGGAGTGAACGTGCTCAACCTCGTGGAAGGTCGCGAAGCGGTCGTGGAAAGTCCGGGCGGTGCCTTCGAGCCATTCGTCGTTCACTACGCCGAAACGTTCATCGTGCCGGCGTGCGTGGGCCCCTACACGATCCGACCGCACGGCGAGGCCGCGGGAACGACCTGCGCCACGCTCAAGGCCAGCGTGCGAACCTAACTGCCAAGTTCCGCCCCCGTGTCCGCTTCCCGCCCCAGCTACCTCCTTCCCGCCAGCGCACTGGCATCATCGCTCGGTTCGTTTCTCTTCGGATTCGATACCGCGGTGATTGCAGGAACGACTTCGTCGCTGCGCGAGGTGTTCGCACTGGGCGACGCACAGCTTGGGTTTGCGGTGTCGTCCGCGCTCTTCGGTGCGTTGGCGGGCGCGGCGCTCGTGGGAAAGCCCTGCGAGCGATCTGGCCGGGTGAGAACATTGTTCGTGCTTGGCGTGCTCTACCTTGTTTCGACCTTCGGTTGCGCCTGGGCGTGGGATTTCCCGTCGCTGATGCTTTTCCGCTTTGTCGGCGGACTCGCAGTGGGTGGCTCCTCCGTGGTTTCCCCCATGTATATCACGGAGATTACGCCGCCGGAGAGGCGGGGATTGCTGGTGGCGATCAGCCAGCTTGCGATCGTGCTCGGCATTCTCACAGCCCTTGTATCGAACTTCGCAATCGCGGAAACCTTTGGCCTCGCCCCTGCGGCGGGAGCCTGGCGGTGGATGTTTGGCGCGGAGGCGGTTCCGGCAACATTGTTCCTGCTCTCCGTGTCCGCCATTCCGGAAAGTCCCCGCTGGCTCGTGCATCGTGGTCGATCGGACGAAGCGCTTCGCATTCTTCAACGTCTCGGTTACGCGGATCCCTCCGCGGAGCTCGCACGGATCAACGCGTCGTTTGCCGCCGGCACTGCCCGTCGGGAGTCGCTCTTCCAGCGCCGCTGGCTCAGGCCGTTGCTGCTTGTTCTCGCCCTCGCTGCCTTCAACCAGCTCGATGGCATCAACGCGATCCTCTATTACATCACCGACATTTTTCGCATGGCCGGATTCGGTGCCACCGACGCGTTCCGGCAGTCCGCCCTTGTCGGGATCGTCAACCTCGTCTTCACCATCGTCGGCATGGTGCTCATCGATCGAATCGGGCGGCGCCATCTGTTGCTAATCGGCTCCGTCACTTTCGTTTTTTCCCACCTGCTCGCGGCATGGGTCTTTCTTTCCGGAACCGGTGGATGGCCCTCCGTGGTTGCCGCGGCCGGGATCGTCGCCTCGCATGCTTATTCGCAGGGAGCGGTGATCTGGGTGTGCATCAACGAGGTGCTGCCAAACACCATTCGCGCCACGGGATCCTCCGCTGCGTGTTTCGTGCTTTGGGGGCTCGCAATCGTTGTGAGCACGGTCTTCCCAATATTGATCGCGGCGTGGGGAGGCTGCCTGTTCCTCGTCTTTGCCGCGATCATGGTGCTCCAGTTTTTCGTGGTGTGGAAATTCCTCCCCGAAACAAAAGGCCGATCGCTCGAGGAGATCGAAGCATCGATGC
>CALGTD010000085.1 GCA_937901895.1 uncultured Spartobacteria bacterium
TGATTTATACCCTGAAATCTCAAGGTGGCTTGGGGATATGACGTGCCCAACAATGTTAAATCTGTGGGCCAAAAAACTCCATTGTGGTTCTCTGCTTCAATTCTTGCGCGACCAATGGCAACTAGCTGGTCACCCACAAATAGAGTGGCCGGAAGAATCTTGTAGTTTGCTTCAAGTAGTGGATCGGGTGTCATTGGGTATTATTTCTGCGAACGTCCCCAGTGACCTATCCCTGCTTGCTTCTGGCATCCGAGCCTGCTCCGCAGGCGAAATGCCAGAAGTCCGCAAGGACAGGGATTAGGTCGACTGGCTCGTTGGGATTATCCATTGATCCTCATCGATTCAAGCTCTTCTTGTCCATCCCCTACGAAGCGTGCTTCGCGAAATGCCTTCTTGAATGGCAGCGACATTTTTAGGAGACGACTTTTCGGGATCGCTTCGCCAGAAAGAAGATCAATGACACTAATGTCGGCCTTCGCGTAACGCTCCCATCCATACGCTTCTTCCACCGCATGGAGCCTACTGTGCTCTTCCTTGGTCACGACGCATGCCTCACAGGCTCTCAATGCATCGGATACCGACATAGATCTGCGCGCCACAAACCAGAGTTGGGCGCGAGGGATGATATGCTCATGCCTCAATTCATTTTTTGAGGCGACGAGAGAACCCTCCGATCTGTATCTTGTCTTATATTTTCCGTGTCGTTCCGACACCAACCAACAGGCCGTATCAAAGAGTTTACGTTTCACGATCAAGGGAGCATCGGTCTGAAAAACCGCCTCGACTGCGGAGATTGCCCCGGCAAGAACGGAGGCTGCTGATTCACTCTCGGTGAACGGTTGCAGGGCGGAGTTCATTTTTGTTCCCAACGTTCCGGGTCAGACGCGACCCGCACAGATTACCTGCTGATAAAATTGCATACCGTCATTCGAAAACTGGAAGCTGCGGGTCGTTGTCTGTAGCCGCTGGTTGGGCTCCGTGGTTTTCATTCGGTGAATCCGTGTTTCTTCGCCCACTCTTGGCTCCATCCGTATAGCTTCACATGGTGAACCAGCTCTCCGGATTCCAATCCCTTCTTTTCCGATAATTCGCTTCCCGCCCACGCTGCTGTCATCAAATGATCATGATCACATTCGCCTGCCTCGGCCTTCTTTTTGAGCCTTTCGAGCGCGGTGATGAGCACGGAAAGACCTTTGGCGTCAGCATGCATGAAAAGCTCTCCATTGTCGCCTTTCACGAATGTTAGAACATAATCTACGGGTTTCATCATTTTGCCCAACGTCGAGGATCAGGTATCCCGATCAAACCGTCCAAGTCAGGAGGAATCATGAGCAGCAAATCAACCGTCAGAATCACGGGGCGAGCCGAGCGGGTAGGGATTACCTGCATCCGTTGGTTGGGCTTCATTCTTCGGGAAATCATGTTCCAAAGTAGGTATTCTCGATGGGATCATGTCATAGATACTTCAGGCTCCATCGCTCTACTGCGAGCATCCCCCAGTAATGCACTAATAGAAACGCGAGAACTTCGCTCCGGTCGGCTTCTGGATCGATCTGCAAATGGCTGCGACCGAATATCACATCGGCGTTCTCTAATGTCCATAGCAGTTCCCTCGCAGCCTTCAACCGCTCATACACTAGAATCTGTTGCGATGGCCGTAGAACTTGCCACCGACCCTCATTGGCGAACTTCTGACACACCTCAGAAATCGAAACACGGTGCTCTTGCTCGAATGCTGTGGAAAACACTTGTTTGGGTTCGATACCGTCGGCTCTTGTGGCGGCAATCAGGTGTTTCGTGCCTCCATCACGTTCGATCGCGGACTTCTCCCGTTCAATTAGTTCAACTGCGTCGGAAAGCGTCATGGTTGTCCTTCATTTTGCCCAACGTCCAAGATCACCTACACCTACCCGCTGGCGTGACAGATGCCGGGAGCGAAG
>CALGTD010000086.1 GCA_937901895.1 uncultured Spartobacteria bacterium
TTGCGCGTCGCTACTTGACCATCGCTAAGGCAAATCAGCCGATTTGAGCATTCAACAATCCTGCTCGGTTACGGAATGGTCGCTCGCCGCGGTGGGCGACGTAACTCGTCGCGAATGCTGGAGCGGCATTCCTTCCTATTTCCTCGATGCTGCAGCGGAAGCTGGCTGGGCGATCAAGCCGTGGTGTTTAGATTTGACCCGCTTTGTTGGAGCCCGACGACGTTGGAATTGGCTTCAGTGGCTGAAGGGCGCAGGTATGGGAGGCTTTCAATATAGTGACTCCTTTTTGTCGGCGGCCGAGCGGAGCATTCCGTCGGCATTGCATTCGAGTCGGATCATTAGCTTCAGTCAGCACTTTCCTCGAGCGACGACCATCGCGTCCGCAGGCGGCTCGATCTCGTATTACATCGACGCAACGGTGGCGGACCTATCATCCGGTGAACGCGCGATGGTGCGGCTGTCTCCAGCAAAGCGAGCCGACGCCCTACGCATCGAGCGCGACAACTTTCATCGCGCCTCGCGCATTGTCACCATGGCGCAGTGGGCTGCGGAGTCTGTGATCCGCGAATACGAAGTGCCACGCGAGAAGGTGTCCACGATCCTCCCCGGCGCAAACATCACGCTCCCTGACGACTGGCAGTTCACCTATGACGAACGGAAACCGGGAAGTGAACGTCCGCTTGTGCTGGGATTTGTCGGCAAAGATTGGCAACGAAAGGGGCTACCGTTTCTGCTCACAGTAAGAAGCCTACTTGCCCGCATGAACTGGCAAGTGGTTGTTCGCGCGGTGGGGCATTGTCCGGAAGAGCTAAAGCAGGTCGACGGGCTGGAATATGTTGGGTTTATCGACAAGCAGAAGGATGAGGGACGGCTGCATAGGTTTCTCGCGCAATGCGATTTGGGGTGTCTCTTTTCGAAACGGGAGCCGTTGGGGATATCGACACTCGAATTTCTTCGTGTCGGCGTGCCCGTAACCGGTTTTGCGGTGGAGGGACTTCTTGATACTTTACCTCCTCAAGGTGGTTTGCGATTCGCTCCCGGAGCCTCACCGGAAGCTGTGGCGGAAACGATCGCAGCCGTGTTTTCTGACGACGACACGCGTCACGCTCTACGCCAAGCTGCGCGCCAACTCTCCCCGTTCGTGACGTGGGATCGATGTGTTCGCGAGTGGCGAGAATTGTTGGAGACAGGCGGCATCAGTTCTCCCTTTAAGTTGAGCGAGCCACTATGAATGTCCTGACGGCGCAACTTGGAGCACGTATGTATTATGCGGTGCCTCGGATTCTAGAGAGGTCGGGAATGTTAGAGCACTTCCACACCGATCTCCTCGGCGACCGTGGTTGGCCCAAGTTACTGGGCATGGTGCCGGGGGCAAATCGATCTGCGGCAGTGCGACGCATGACTGGACGGAAACTCAGCGATGTGCCCGACGAAAAAGTGACCGCACATGCTGCGCTGACATTGGGACTTGCGAGAAAACTACGGCGGGGCGCTTCCCCGCGGGAGGTGGCGGAAGCCTATGTGTGGGCGGGCGACGAACTCTGCCGGCGTGCGATGATGGCTGGGTTTGGCAAGGCGGATGCGGTCTTTGTAGTGGGGTCTTCTTCACGACTCCTCTTTCAAGCAGCAAAATCGCAAGGACTGATGACGGTGATGGAAAGTATCATCGCCGCGCCGTCTGTTGAACGCGAGTTGTTGGAAGCGGAGGCGCTTGAGTTTCCCGAATGGCGGGATTCCGCCACTGCTGTAAGTGCGATCAACTTCGAGGAACTGGTTCGGTCAGAGTGGGAATTGGCCGACTGCATCGTGTGCGGGTCTGAGTTTGTGCGGCAGTCTATCCGCCTCGCGGGCGGACCAGCGGAGCGGTGTGTGGTCGTGCCCTATGGTCTGGACCAGCCCGTCCGGACGGTTGCTCGTGTGCTCGACGAATCACGCCCACTGCGGGTGCTGACGGTCGGGGCCGTAGGGCTGCGGAAGGGAAGTCACTATGTAATTCGAGCCGCGGCTAAGGCAGGGCGAGACTTCAACTTTAGAATGGCTGGTCCTCTGACGGTGGATAAGTCGGCGGTATTAGGATGCCCTGTTAACCTGACCTTGTTGGGGCATGTTCCCCGAGCGGAAATCGGACTTCTTTACGAGTGGGCCGACGTTTTTCTTCTTCCGTCTCTGTGCGAGGGATCGGCGACAGTGGTTTTCGAAGCCATGGCCTACGGTCTCCCCATCGTCACAACGCCCAATAGCGGCACTGTGGTGACCGATGAACGCGAAGGCTTCGTAGTGCCCATACGAGATGAGGCTGCAGTGGTAGCTGCGCTTCAACGGCTCCGCGGAGATGCAGGTCTTTATCAAGCGATGAGTGGTGCTTCTTTGAATACGGCTAGGAGATACTCGTTCTCGTATTACGAAGAGAACCTTGTGAACGCACTAAAGAGACTGCGTTGAAGTGACTGGTCTCTACTCCCCTGTCAAAAATGCGAATTCTTCACGTTTTAAGCACGCCGCGCGCTGAGGGCACTGTCCGCCTCACGTTGGATTGGCTGCGCACCGGTCTGCAGGAGCAGCATGTTGATGTGCTTAGCGCCAAACCCGCGGAGTTGAGCTCGCAACTGCGAGGTGCAGCTCAATCGTATAGTGAGGAACCCGAAATTCCCGTGGGAAGGAGCAAGTTCCCGTGGATGTTAAGCCGCGTTCGCCGGACATGTCTCAGACTTCGTCCTGACGTGGTGATCTCGTGGAACAATGGATTTGGGGCATTTGTTCTGGGCGGAGCCTGGGCCGCAGGTGTCCCCCATCTCATTACCCACGGTGGCAATCCACCGGATCTCGCGCTCAAACAGCGACTTTATACGATCTTCACGACTGCGACTGTGGCATTTGTGGGCGGGCAAATGGTCTGTTGTTCACGCTATGTGTTACGGGAGTTTGCTCGGTCCGCGGGGGTTCCGAAATCGGTGCTTAGTGCAGCGCCGAATTGCGCCAGGTTGGATGTGATCCGTCGCCGCGCCGCAACCGCGCGTGCCTTACGATCGACCAACGCGGGACGGAAAAGATTGGTGATGGTCGCGACACTCGAACGGCATAAAGACCACGCGACACTGCTGCGTGCGGTGGCAGAGGCCGGCCCTGTCGCTGCAAACTGGGAGGTGTTGATCGCCGGAGACGGCTCGTTGCGTTCTTCTTTGGAAGCTCTCGCTCGGGATTTAGGAGTCGATAAAGTTGTGACGTTTCTCGGATCCCGCGACGATGTGCCTGAACTTCTCGGTTCCTCCGACCTTTTCGTTTTTTCTACCACGCCACAGGAAGGATTGGGAACGGTCCTGATTGAGGCTCTTGCCGCTGGCATTCGGATTGTTGCCTCAGATGTGCCGGCGTGCCGAGAGGCACTGCAGCATGGTAAGTGGGGTATGCTTGTGCCGCCTGCTGATCCGGCTTCTCTGGCAAAGGCGTTGATCAACGAGCTCGAGAATCCGGGTTTGACTAACATCGACGACGATGTGTGGAGCTACTTAGCTAAGTTTTCTCCTGAAAGCATGATGCAGGCGTATCTAGATTTTTCTCATAGGGGGATTACTTAAGTTAACTAAGCGAAGCAGCAAAGGCATCTTCATGAACATCGCCCGCGGTTCATTCAGTCTAGTGGCTATCGCGCGGGCTTTTCGCTCGCTTTATCAATCCGAAGGGTTTCGTCGTCAGCCCTTGAGCTGTGTGTGCCGGGTTTTGCGATGGCAAATATACCAACGTTGCTTGGGGCGTCCTTTGATTTTTGAATCGCTTAATGGCGTCCGGATGAAGCTCATGTCGGGGTATTCGCATGTTTTGTCAGGTTACTATTATTATAAACTGCCGGATTTCGAGGAAACCGCATTTGCGCTACATTTGCTGCGGGACGGTGAACTTTTTGTTGATATTGGCGCAAATCAAGGAGCTCGTTCGCTTATCATGGCCGGTGGCGGGTTTCGCACGGTAAGTTTCGAGCCGGTGCCACTTACGCGGCGACTTTTTGAGGACAATCGTTCGCTCAATACGCGGGAGGTTGTGGATCGAATCGCGATTCGCGGCTGTGCTTTAGGTGAGGACATAGGAGAGGTTGCATTTACCAGCAGTTTGGATGGAGCGAATCACAGATTGCGGGCTGGTGATCAGGAAGATGCATCGATTACAGTGCCTATGAGCACGCTCGATTTCGAGATGCGACACTTAGCTCCTCGCTTTCTAAAGATAGATGTTGAGGGGCAAGAGAAGTCGGTCATTCAGGGCGCGGCGGAAACTCTTAGTAAGGAACATCTATGGGGCTTTGAGATGGAGACCTTTCGGGGGAAGCGATCAGGCGACTCGGAACTCCTTGCGATGGAAGCATTGTTTGCTGATTGGGGTTTTCTTCCTTATGCCTATAATCCATATACGCGATCGCTTCATCGATTAGCAGCTCTTGGTGATGGAGGTCAAAACACGTTGTATATTCGGGAGCGTAGTATGGCGGAGATTAGCAGGCGTCTGAAATCATCTCCGGGTTTTAGGATTTGGGGGCGTTTGATCTAGAGGTTATAGGTAATGGTATCGCTATTCCCAAGGGTTGTGCTTTTAGTCCAGCGGATCGGTCCTTATCACCATGCGAGGTTTCAAGCCGCAGCGACTGAGCACGGCGAGCTTACGATTATAGAATATCGCGCGGTTGACCAAATCTATGCGTGGGATGAGGTGCGGGAGCCGTCGATCTACACCCGCTTGCGGTCCGACTCTGCGTCGCAAATTGTGGAGTGCCTCGAGCAATCACGGCCCGAGGTGCTTGTGTGCGTTGGCCATGCGGATCGCGAAATTCACCATGCGATGCGCTGGGCTGTGCGGAAGGGAGTGCCGATGGTCCTCTGCAGCGACAGCACGGCTCAGG
>CALGTD010000087.1 GCA_937901895.1 uncultured Spartobacteria bacterium
CCGCCGCTGCTCCGGCTGCCGGTGCACCCGCGCCCGTGAGCATTTCGCTCGACGATACGATCGAGCCGATCAAGGTCATCAAGGCCAAGGGCAGCAAGAATGTCCATCAGGGCATCGCCCACGTTCAGGCCAGCTTCAACAACACGATCGTCAGCATTACGGACCTCCGTGGAGGCGTGATCGGCTGGTCGAGCGCCGGCAAGATGGGCTTCAAGGGCTCCCGCAAGAGCACGGCCTACGCCGCGCAGATGGTGGCCCAGGATGCCTGCCGTCAGGCCATGGGCCACGGTCTCAAGGAGGTCGAGGTTCGGGTCAAGGGACCCGGAGCAGGCCGCGAGTCCGCTGTCCGCGCCATGCAGGCGATCGGGCTGGAAATTTCGGTCATCAAGGATGTCACGCCCGTTCCTCACAACGGCTGCCGTCCTCCGAAGCAGCGCCGCGTCTGATGCGTCTCAATTCTCAACACTCAACTCTCTACTAACGAGATGGCCCGCAATACCGGTCCCAAGACCAAGATCAGCCGCCGCTACAATGTGCTCATTGGCGGTTCCGCCAAGGCGTTCGAGCGCAAGAATTATCCTCCGGGGCAGCATGGCCCGAAAGGCTCGCGCCGCAAGGTCAGCGACTACGCGCTTGCTCTCGCCGAGAAGCAGAAGCTCCGCCACCAGTATGGTGTGCTCGAGAAGCAGTTCCGCCGTTACTTCCAGATCGCGCTCAGCAAGCGCGGTGTGACGGGTGAAACGCTGCTCCAGCTCCTCGAGACACGCGTGGACAATGTTGTCTACCGCATGGGCTTCGCGAAGACCCGCACGGCCGCCCGCCAGATGGTCTCGCACGGCCACATCCGCGTGAACGGTCGCAAGCTCGACATCGCTTCGGCGAATCTGAAGCCCGGCGACAAGGTTTCCGTCAAGGAATCCGACGGCTCCCGCCGCCTCGCGCAGCGAAACCTTGAGCAGACGCAGATCGTCACCGTGCCCGACTGGCTCGTGGTTGATCGCGACAACCTCACCGGTGAGGTGACGCGCATCCCGACCCGGGATGAAATAAATCCGATTGCAAACGAGCAACTCGTGGTGGAACTTTATTCCAGATAATTTCCCCGCAACCCAGGTGGTGGTTCCTCCCACCACCGATCAAAGCGCCCGCTGGCAGTATCAGGCGGGCGCTTTCTTTTTGTCCGATCAACGCCGGGACGGAAACCGCCGCGCGAGTGCTTCCCACGCCGGCGGAAGCAGGAAGAGGGAAATGCACGCGGAGATCGTGAGGCCGAGCGCACAGGTCCGGCCAAGCTCCGCGAGGGCGAGGTTGTTCGCAAATCCGAGTGCGCCAAAGCCTGCGATCGATGACGCGGCACAGAGCACGATCACCAGTGCCAGTTCGCGTTGCGCGGCCGCCGAGTTGCCGCCGTTTCGTCGCAGTGCAAGGAGGGGAAGAATGGCGTAGCCCGATCCCGTTCCGAGGAGGAGGAGAAGCGCGGCGAGGCTGAAGAGGCCGACCGTTCCGCCCAGTAGAGCCGTGGCACCGGCGAGGCAGGCCAGGGAAAGCGCCTGCGTGGCGACGAAAAAGATCACTGCACGCAGGCTGCGCATCGCAATGAGTAGAATGAATACCACCGCTGCGAAGATCGCGCTGATCATTACCGTCAGCTCACCCGGAATCTCGCGCCGGAGTTCACGTCCGAGTTGATCCCATCCCACGAGGTGAATGCCCGGGCTTCCGACGGAGTCGAGCAGGGCCTCCTCGTGTCCGGGAACCGGATGAACAAGGCCGGCGGCGAGAAGTTCCCCGTCGTCGTGCCGGACGAGTCGCCGGAGGATCCACGATGCCGCATCGGATGAAGGCCAGATCGGCGCCTGCCCGGGCGTCCATTCCTTCCACCGCTGGAGCACGGATTCTGCGAGGACGAAGGCCTGGTCGGTGAATCCCGCTTCGAGCACCGCTTCGCGCAGTCGGGAAATGTCCGCGGCGAGCGATGCGGCCTTTTCGAGATTGCGACGCTGACGCTCCGGGGATGGCCAGAGGATCGTGGCGGTCATGGCGGATGCGATGTCTCCCCGCGCCATGGCTTCCGCGATCTGTCGATCCGCTTCGTGCAGCCGGGACTCCACTTCCTCGTAGGAATCGCCGGTCACCACGAGGTTCAAAACTCCGCGATCATCGGCGAGGCGCTCGGAAAGCCGCTCCATTGCGCGATACGCGCCGCTTTTTCGCGGTCGCATTGTATTTGCCGAAAAGTCGACCGACGGAGGTCCGTTGAAAACGAGGACGGAGACAAGGGCGATCCCGCCAATGGCTGTGAAAACCGCCGCCCATCGCAGAAGGCGGGCGGATGTCAGCGAGTGCTCGATCGGGAGCGGGGAGGGAAGTGGAAAACGGGTGACGTGCCGGAAGGCGAATCGGGCGAAGATTCCCAGCATCACCGTCGCACCGATGACCACACCAAGAGCGACCAAAACCCCAAGCTGCGAAAGACCGGGCAGAGTGCTGTAGCTCAGTGCGAGGAAGACGGCCGCTGTCGTGCTGCAGGTCCATGCGATATTCGACAGGCATTTTCTCCGCAGATCAGGCAGCGATGCCGCGCCGTGCGCCGCGCTGTTGAACACGTAGTAACCGTAGTCGACGGAAAGGCCGATCATCACCGCCGCGAAGCCGACGCTGATGACCGTGAGATCCTCGAGCAGCCAGCCGGCGGTGGCCATGGCGAGAGCGAAGATCAGGGCCACGCAGGCGAGAAGGACGACCAGCGGCCGGATACGGCGATAGCAAATCCAGAAAATGGCGCCGACGAGGAGCAGGGCCGAACCTGCGGTGAGGGTCATTTCACGGTCCATGCTTCCCGAGATGTCCGCGACGAATGCCGGCTGCCCGGTGAATCCAAGTTCGACGCCGTGCGAAACATTCCAATCCGCGGCGAGCGATTTGATTTCGTCCACCCAGCGAATGCAGTCGCGGTAGTTTTCCAGCGGCTGTGCGCTTTCCACGTAGACGACGCGGAATAGCCCGTCTGGGGAGGCGAATCCCCCGCCGTCCTGCTGTTGCTCGAGCAGCTCGGTGGGGAGGCCGTCCGTGAAGCCAAACGGATCGTAGCTGCGAATCGCGGCCGTGGCGGGGGAGAGTGTGTCGGTGAGTTCTTCGAGCGCGTTCTGCAGCGTCGAGGAGGTGTTTGCGGGTGCCATGCGCTCCAGCAGAGCGTCGAACACACCGGGCGGCTGGCTGAGGAGCTGGAACGCGAGGAGTTCTCCAAGCCCGGATGGATCATTTTCCCAGGGGCCCTCGGCGAGGGCGCGGTTCGCGAGATCCGGGCGAGAGGCGAGTGCATCCGCCAGTGATCTTGCAGCGGCCTCCGTTTTTTCCGCATCGTCGGATTCCACGGTGACGATCAACTCGTTGGGCAGGGAAAAGTGCTCCAGAACGAGCGAGAGGCCGGCGACCTGCGAGAGATGGCGCGGAAGCAGTGCGAGGATGTCGACGTCGAAGCTGATTCGCGACAGCCCGCCTGCGACGTAAAGCGCGAGCCCGGCAATGAGGACAATCCGGCGCAGGCTAGCGGGAATCCTGGACATCGTAGCCGGAGAGGTCGGGCGCAAAGATCGAGGGATCGAGTTTGCGGTCCAGCTTCACATTGGAGAACTCGTTGCGCAGCGAGGAGCCGTCCTTTGTGACCGCCTCGAACGAGAGGAGGTGGCCGGATTCCGTGTCGAAGGTAAGGATGATGCGGGTGAGCATCTTTCTCGCTGCGGGATCGCGCGGCAGCATTTCGACCCGGCAGACCGTGCCGTCAATCCGGAGGTCGCGGACCTCGAAACGTTCGCGGAAGGTTGCGAAATCGGGGGCAAACGGAAACTCCGCCATACCCCGCAGCGAGGCGTCATTTTTCAGATCCTCGACGCGCGTGCGGGTCGCGGTGCGCCGGCGACCATCGATCACGGTGATTGTTTCGCCGTCGCCGATGGCGATTGTGCGAGGCGGATCGCCGATCTGCCAGCGGAAGCGGTCGGGAGATTCAAACCAGAACCTGCCCTCCGCCTTTGCAGGGGAGCGAAGGGTTTTCAAGGCGCGGCTTTGGGTCATGTCCGCCTCGATCGTCCGGATCTTCGACTGCCGCTCGATCCATCGCGCGATGGGCGAGAGGTCGATGACCCGAGTCTCCTGTGCGAAGGTGCAGGTCGCGGCGAGAAGCAGAAGCGCGAGCGATCGCTGGATCACGACGGAATGGGTGCGGAGCTCCGCCGGATTGACGGGCGGTCAGCGATGCGAACGGACGAGAACGATCGGCTCGCGGTCCTTGTCCGAATACGGGATGTAGTCGGAATAGTAACCTTCGAGCACGCCCGGTCGCGCATATTTCACGACAATCGTGTAGGAGGTCCAGCCCTCGTCCGTGGCGGCCAGATACATGGTCGTGCCGTTGATCACGCCATGCACCGGGTAGCGACCGATGTGGCCGGTGACCTTGTTGCCGTTTTGCGCGAGGTGGCCATGGCCCCAATCCTCTGCATACCACGAGCCCTCGACATTCAGGCGCGAGGTGCCGGCGCTTGCGGTGAGCCATTCATGCGTGGCCGCGCGGTTCTTCTGATATTTCGCCGGGGTATGGCAGGCGGGAAGGACTGCGACAATGAGGACGGGGAGAAGGGTCCGCAGGAGCGCTTTCATACCGAAGTGTTCCCAGAATCGCGGGGAGGTGTCCAGCCCGGCCGTTGCCTCAAAGTGGTGGAGCCGCCGACTGGGTGTGCCGGATTTCCTCAGCCTCGACAGCGAATACGGTGTCCTCGCCGAAATTCGTCGCGTGATCTCCGATGCGCTCGAGGAAGCGGGCGATGAAGATGAGGTTGAGATACCCCTTCACGGACGAGGGCTCGCTGGCCATCTGCTGGGTGCAGGTGCGCGCGAAAACGCGGTTCATTTCATCGAGGTCCTTGTCGCGGGCTTTCAGGCCGCGAGCGAGTTCGGCGTCGTCGTCGGCGTAGGCCTTGATCGCGTCCGCGAACATCGAGGTCGCGTGCGCAAACATGGGCTCGAGCGACTGGGCGACTTCGAGCCGCGGGTGGGCGTTCAGTTTTCGTGCGCGGCGGGCAATGTTCACCGCCTGATCGGCGATGCGCTCGATGTTCGTGCTGGATTTCATCGCGGTGATGACGCGGCGGAGATCCGAGGCAAGGGGCTGGAAGCGGGTGAGCAGGCTGACCCCTTCGCGGTCGATCTGAATTTCCAGCGCATCGATTTCCTCGTCGTCGGCGATCACCACGTTGCAGGGGTCATCGTCGCGCTCGAAGAGCCCCTTGCCTGCATTCGCAAGGTTTCGTTCGGCGAGACTCGCCATCATGAGAACGTTGTTTCGAAGCGCCTCGAGCGCCTCGTCGAAACTGCCGAGAATGTGCTTGCCGTCGGACATGGATGGAAATCGTGCGGAGGGATGCGGGTGGCCGGGAATCAACCGAAACGGCCGGTGATGTAGTCCTCGGTCTTCTTTTGGGATGGATTGGAGAAAATCTTCTGGGTGGCGTCGAACTCGATGAGCTTGCCGAGATAGAAGAAGGCGGTGTGGTCGGAGCAGCGGGTGGCCTGCTGCATGTTGTGGGTGACGATGACGATCGTGAAATCCTTCTTCAGTGCGTGGATGAGTTCCTCGACCTTCGCGGTGGCGATCGGGTCGAGCGCCGAGCACGGCTCGTCCATGAGCAGAACCTCCGGATTGTTTGCGATGGCACGGGCAATGCAGAGGCGCTGCATCTGGCCGCCGGAGAGGCCGAGCGCGCTTTCATTGAGCCGGTCCTTCACCTCGTCCCAAAGCGCGGCGCCACGCAGGCTGCGCTCGACGGCCTCGTCGAGGACGCGCCGGTTTCGCTGACCGGCAATGCGGAGGGAATAGACGATGTTCTCGTAGATCGATTTCGGAAACGGATTCGATTTCTGAAAGACCATGCCGATGCTGCGTCGCAGCGAGATGATCTCGATTTTGGGATCGTAGATGCTGCGACCGCCGATCGTGATGTCGCCTTCGTGGCGGGTGCCGTCGATCAGGTCATTCATGCGGTTGAAGTTCCGCAGCAGGGTGGACTTCCCGCAGCCGGAGGGCCCGATGAACGCGGTCACCTGGCGCTCCGGGATCTCCATGTTGATGTCGAAGAGCGCCTGCTTCTTTCCGTAGAAGAAATTGAATCCCGAGACCTTGATGAAATCGCTCTTCGGCGTGGAGGGGGCCTGCGGCGTGCCGGCGGGACGGGTGACGTCAGTTTCCATGGTGTTCGGCATGGCGGATCACTTTTTGCGGAAGACGAGCTGGGCCGTCACATTTGCGATCGTTACGAGAATGACCAGCACGAGGGACGCTGTCCATGCCATGTTGATCTGATGCTCGTAGGGGAGCGTGGAGAAGTTGTAGATGAGCACCGAAAGGGACGCGGTGGGTTCCGTGAGCGACTGCGCCCAGAACCAGCTGAACAGCGCGGTGAAGATCAGCGGCGCGGTTTCCCCCGCGGCGCGCGCGACGGCGAGCATCACGCCGGTCATGATGGCGGGAAGAGCGTCGGGCAGCACGATCCGCCAGATCGTCTGGAACGTCGTGGCGCCAAGGCCGTAGGAAGCCTCGCGGTAGGCCTTCGAGACGCCGATGAGCGCCTGTTCGGACGTCAGAATGATCGTTGGGAGAATGAGGATCGCGAGCGCGAAGCCGCCGGCCCATGCGGAGAAACCTCCCTCGAACGGGATGCCGAGTGCTTTGCAGAGCTGCACGATTGGCCCGTCCGGCAGGACAATGACCGCATAGGCAAAGACACCGCAGATGATCGAGGGAATGCCGGTGAGCAGCTTTGCAACGAAGCGGACGGCATTGGCCAGTTTCGATGTCGGGGAGTATTCGTTGACGTAGATGGCGGCGAGAACGCCCACCGGGGTGGCGATGACGAGGGCAATGCCAACCATCAGCAACGTTCCGAGCATCGCGTTCCCCAATCCGCCGCCGAGGCTTCCGGCAGCCGGCGGCAGCTGGCGGAAGAGGTCGAGATTCAGGAGGGGGAGCCCCTTTTTGACGACCAGAAAAAGGATCGAGACGAGGGGGATGAGCGTGGCGCCGGCAAGGCCGATGCAGAGGATGCTCAGGATCTGGTTGCCGATCGCGCGGGAGCTGGTGCGATGTCCACCGGCGGTAGCGAAGAAATGGTCGTTGGCGGCCATGGGTCAGCGAATGCCGGCGGTGCGGCGCTGGGTGTAACGAAGGACGAGTTCGCCGGCGATGTTTACGAAAAGCGTGAGCGCCATGAGGAGCAGCGCCGCATACATGAGGGCGTTGATCTGGAGATCGGAAGCCTCGCCGAACTGGTTGGCGAGCAGGCTGGCGAGTGTGCCGCTTGGCGAGACGAGGGAGAACGTCAGGCGCGGGCTGTTGCCGATGAGCATCGCGACGGCCATGGTCTCTCCCATGGCGCGGCCAAGCGCGAGGATCGTCGCCGCGACGACGCCCGGGGCCGCGGTCGGCAGCAGGACGCGAAAAATGGTTTCCCACCGCGTGGCGCCGAGCGCGTAGGAACCCTCGCGCAGCGTGGCTGGCACTGCGACCAGTGCGGACCGCGAGATCGCTGTCAGGGTGGGCAGGATCATCAGCGCAAGGACGAGGCTCGCCGTGAGCAGACTGTTGCCGTAGGCGGGGGCGTGAAAGAGCGTGTCGAGCACCGGAACACCCTTGAATGCCTTCACGGCCCAGCGGCCGAATTCGTTCATCATCGGAACGAGAACGACGATGCCCCACAGTCCGTAGACGACGCTGGGAATGGCAGCGAGCATCTCGACCGTGAAGCGAACGACCTGACGGACCGGCAGCGGCAGGAAATCCTCGCTGAGGAAAATCGCGATGGCCAGTCCCAGCGGGAAGGCGAGCAGGAGCGCGATGAGCGAGGAAAGGGCCGTGCCGACGATGAACGGCAGCACGCCAAACTGATCGCGGCTTGGGATCCACTTTGCCTCGGAGACGAAGCTGAATCCGAACTTCGAGATCGCTGGCCACGACTGGCGGACGATTTCACCGATGAGCCATGCGAGGGTGGCGACGGTTGCGATGGCCGCCACCCAGCACAGGATGCGGAAGAGATCAGGAAGCCTGCGGGTCGGGCGGGGGCCGGAGTTGGGAACGGCAGGCCTTTGTTCCTGCAGTGTGGTCATCGATCTCTTCGAGGGGAATCGTTACCGGATGCTTTCGAGTGCGGCGAGGCTCTTCTCTACGACATTCTCCGGAAGCGGAATGTAACCGAGGTCGGAGGAAAACTTCTGTCCCTCGGTCAGGCCGTATTTCACGAACTCGCGCAGCGCGGCGAGCTTTGCGGCATTCGGATATTTCTGATGAAGCAGCAGCCAGGTGAAGGTGACGAACGGGTAGTCCTGTTCGCCGGCCGGGTCGACCGGCCAGACCCGGAGGTTTTCCGGCAACTCGACACCGGCCAGCGTTGCGGCGCCGCTTTCGACGGACGGCGCGACAAAATTCCCGGCCTTGTTCTCGATCAGGGCCATCTGGAGGTTGTTGCCCTTCGCGTAGCCGTATTCCACGTAGCCGATCGTTCCGACGGTTTGCTGGATCATCGCGGTGACGCCCTCGTTGCCCTTGCCGCCGGCGCCGGTGGGCCAGGGAACGGTCTTGTCGGTGCCAATTTCCGCGGCAAATTCCTCGCTGATGGCCGAGAGGCATTGCGTGAAGACGAAGGTCGTGCCGGAGCCATCGGAGCGGTAGGCGACGTTGATTTGCTCGTCGGGCAGCTCGACGCCGGGGTTCGCCGCGGCGATGAGCTCATCGTTCCACATGACGACCTTTCCCATGAAGATGCCGGCGAGCGCCTCGCGGGAAAGTTTCAGATCCTTCACTCCGGGGAGGTTGTAGGCGAGGACCACGCTGCCTGCCGTGGCGGGAATCATCACCACGCCATTTGGCATTTTGGCGATTTCCGCGTCCTTCATTGCGGCGTCGCTTGCACCGAAGTCGACCGTTCCGGCGGTGAACTGCTTCACGCCAGCCCCTGAGCCGACGGACTGGTAGTTCACCTGCACATCGGGGTTCGTCTTGTGGTATTCGACCGCCCAACGCTGGTAGAGCGGGGCGGGGAAGGTGGCGCCCGCACCGCTGAGGCGCTCGGCGCGGGTCGTTCCGATGCCGGTGGCGCAGACTGCCGCGAGAAGGACGCTGAGAGAGAAGGTCTTCATTCGATGGAGATGAATTACGAGGCAATCAGGCGCGAAAACCGGGAGTTTCGCAAAGAGAGGTTTGTGACGAAAACGTCACAAGGCGCGTTTGTCGCATTTCGGCGCTGGACCAGGCCAGTCGAAACGCCCCGTGGCTGCTTGACCGAAATCAGTTTCAAGCCGGATTGGTGAAGTCACGATTGACGGCTCGCAAGGATTCCGGGCTCCCTGCTCGCCGCAGCAGGAGAAGACGCGATCCTTGAACTCCATGAGCGCGCATTCCCCCGTTTGCGAGAGCAAGTCGATTGAACATCTGGCGCAATGCCTCCGGGCATGGCGAATCGCCCTCGTGGCATACGTGCTCGTCGCCCTGTTTGCCGCGGGCAGCCTTTCGACCGAAGTGGTGGCCGTCCTGCTGTTTGCCGGATTTTCCGCGATGACACTGTTCGTGTTTCGCCTGAAGTCCCGGATCGCCGCGCTGCGGATGGAGCGTTATCTGGAGGCGTTTTCGGAGACCGCCCGGCGGAGCTGACGCCGCAGCCACCCGCTCCGGGTCGTGCCCGCAACGGCTTCCCGGAAGAAAGCCTTTGCGGGGTTGGGGGCCGTTGTGTAGCCTCCCGAATTCCACCCATTCACGACCTCCATGGGCAAAATTTACAACAACATCGTTGAGACCGTCGGGCGGACCCCGCTGGTGAAATTGAATCACATCACCGAGGGCCTGCCGGCCACGATTGCGGTGAAGTGCGAGTTTTTCAACCCGCTTGGCAGCGTGAAGGACCGCATTGGCATGGCGATGATCGAAGACGCCGAGGCCAAGGGGCTCCTGACGAAGGACACCGTCATCGTCGAACCCACCAGCGGCAACACCGGCATCGCTCTGGCCTTCGTCGCTGCGGCAAAAGGCTACAAGCTGATTCTCACCATGCCCGAGACGATGAGTCTCGAGCGCCGCACCCTGCTCGCGATGCTTGGCGCGAAGCTCGTTCTCACGCCGGGCGCCGAGGGCATGAAGGGGGCGATCGCAAAGGCGAACCAGATCGTCGAAGAGACGCCGAATGCCTGGATGCCCCAGCAGTTCAACAACCCGGCCAACCCCGCGATTCACTTGAAGACAACAGCGGAGGAGCTTTGGGAGGACACCGACGGCGCGATCGACGTTCTCGTTGCCGCGGTTGGCACCGGAGGAACGCTCACCGGCGTGTCCGAGGCGATCAAGCCCCGCAAGCCCGGCTTCAAGGCCATTGCGGTCGAGCCGAAGGATTCCCCTGTCATCACCCAGACCCGCAACGGCGAGCCGGTAAAGCCGGGGCCGCACAAGATCCAGGGAACGGGTGCGGGATTCGTCCCGAACAACCTCCATCTGGATCAGGTCGACGAAGTCATTACCGTCAGCAATGACGACGCGTTTGCGATGGCGCGCCGGCTTGCGAAGGAGGAGGGACTGCTCGTCGGCATCAGCACCGGCGCGAACGTTCACGCGGCGATCCAGATCGCCAAGCGTCCGGAAAACGCCGGCAAACTCATCGTCACCGTGGCCTGCTCGACCGGAGAACGCTATCTCAGCACCGCACTGGCCGAAGAGGCGCGCGCGGAAGTCGGAGCCTGATTCCTTCCTAGATGGCCACACGCGATTCCTATACGCCCGCCTCCGACGAGTCGGTTTACGAAGTCGATTCCTTCGAGCTGCTTTGGGAGCAGCACAAGGGAAAGGTGATTTTTGGCATCGTCGCGGTGCTCGCCATCGTCGGCGGGTTCTTCGGCTGGCTCTACGTTTCCAGTGCGAACAAGAAGGCCGCCGCCGCCGCGTATGCTGAAGCGACGACGCCGGAGGCCTGGCGTGAAGTGATCGCGAAGTATCCGAAGTCGCCCGTTGCGGGCAACGCCGCGATCCTGCTTGCGCAATCGCTCCGCGACGCCGGCAATATCGACGAAGCGGACAAAGTGCTCGCTGATTTTGTAGCGGCGCAGCCGAAGGCGCAGTTTGCCCCGCTCGCGAGCCTGGCGATCGCGGAGAACGAGGCGCTTGCCGGAAAGACGAAGGAAGCGGAGGAGTCGCTGCAGTTGCTCAGCGAAACGGACGCGAACTCGTTCGTCGCACCCTTTGCGCTGATGATGAAGGCGCAGCTTCATCTGGCGAACTGGGAGCGCGATGCCGCGATGCGGTCGCTCGACCTGCTCTACGCGAATTTTTCCGACTCGGTTTCGGGCGACTCGGCGCAGCCGCTCTACGAATCGCTGCGGGCCATGGCGCGACCGGTCAACCTGAAGGAAGCCCCCACCGCCGCGTCGGATGAGAGCACGCCCACGGAAGGCGCGGGAGCCACGGATTCCGCCGACACTTCCGCCAATGGGGACGAGTCTTCCGTGGAGGGCGGATCGAATCCGTAAGGAGCGGCGTTCGCTGACTTTTCCGGGAACGCTGGTTTTCCCGGTGCGCGGATCAGCTTGCTGCTCCGAAGGCGAGGCCTCGATTCCATAGCGGAACGAGGCGCGGAGTTTCCTCCCGCCGCTGCAGCGGCGAGGGCAGCGATCGCTGGGTGGACACTTCCACCGCACCGATGAAAAACGCGCCCTTGTCGACGCTCAATGCACGCGCCTGCACGTCGCCGTCGAGTCCGCCGTTGCGGCCGACGTGAAGGGTTCCGGAACAGACGATGTCCGCCTCCACATGGCCGCGAATGAGCGCGTGCTCGACGTGGATCGTGTAGGGGAAGCGCAGCTGCGAGCCGCGGTCGATGAGGAGGTTTTTTGCGGTGATTTGTGAGCGGCAGATGCCGTGCCCCCGCAGTCGCACGGTGCCCGAGCAGGTGATTTTTCCGGCGACACGGCCTTCGACGATGAGGTTGCCGCAAACAATCCGCGTGGAATTCAGGAACGCGCCGCGACCCACCCGCACCGAACCCTGGGTGAAAATCTCCCGGGTGCTGTGCCGGAGGATCTCGATGTCACGCAGCTCAATGCCCGTCCCGCAGGCCGGGCAGAGCGTGGCTTCGAGTTCGAGCGTCGCGGCATGCTCGTGGCCGCACTCGTGGCAGACGACGCGACGCCGGTATTTCGGAAGCAGCTTGCGAAAAATCGAGCCCTTCGCGGGCGCGGGGG
>CALGTD010000088.1 GCA_937901895.1 uncultured Spartobacteria bacterium
CGCAGCCGGACGGGAAGCCGCAGGTCATTTTCGACCGCTCGAGCGAAGATCGTTACAGCGACCCCGGCACGCCCGCCCTGCGCCGCAACGAATACGGACGCCAGGTCGCGCTCTTCACGCCGGACGGTGCCGGGCTTTACCTGCGAGGCGAGGGCGCTTCGCCCGAGGGCAACCGGCCGTTTCTCGATCGCTTCGATCTCGCCACGCGCGAGAGCGAGCGCCTGTGGCAAAGCGAAGCGCCCTACTACGAGGAGGTCATCACGATGCTCGATCCTTCGGGCCGGCGCGTGCTGACGCGTCGCGAGTCGGTGACGGAATCGCCGAATTACTACGTGCGCGATCTCGCGAGCGGCACGCTGGCGGCGTTCACGGCGTTTCCGAATCCCTATCCGCAGTTCGCCGGCGTGCAGAAGGAGTTGATCAAATACCCGCGCGAGGACGGCATCACGCTCACCGGCACGCTCTACCTGCCGGCGGGGTGGACGCCCGGCGACGGTCCGCTGCCGACGTTGCTCTGGGCGTATCCGCGCGAGTTCAAGAGCGCCGATGCCGCCGCGCAGGTGCGCAGCTCGCCGTATCGCTTCGTGCGCGTCAGCCCGACGGGCCCGCTGCCGTATCTGCTGCTCGGTTTCGCTGTGCTCGACGATCCCGCCATGCCAATCATCGGCGAGGGGAAAAAGGAGCCCAACGACACCTACATCCCGCAATTGGTCTCGAGCGCGAAGGCCGCGATCGATGAACTCGCGCGGCGTGGCGTGACCGATCCGGATCGCGTCGCGGTGGGTGGCCACAGCTACGGCGCGTTCATGACGGCGAACCTCCTCGCGCACTCGGATCTCTTCCGCGCCGGCATCGCGCGAAGCGGCGCCTACAACCGCACGCTCACGCCGTTCGGTTTTCAGTCGGAGGTGCGCCATTTCTGGAAAGCCCCGGACGTTTACGCGGCCATGGCGCCCTTCAATCACGCCGACAAGATCAAGGATCCGATCCTGCTGATCCACGGCCAGGCCGACGAAAACCAGGGCACGTTCCCGATCCAGAGCGAGCGCATGTATCAAGCGCTGCGCGGGCTTGGCGCCACGGCGCGCTATGTGCAGCTCCCCTACGAAGGCCACGGCTACCGCGCCCGTGAATCGCTCCTGCACGTGCTGTGGGAAACCTCCACGTGGCTGGAGCGCTACGTGAAAGACGCCCCGCCACGGGAGAAGGATGCCCCGGCACAGGACAAGGATGCTCCGGCGCAGGACAAGGACGCTCCGGCGCAGGACAAGGACGCTCCGGCGCAGGACAAGGACGCTCCGGCGCAGGACAAGGCGCAGGCCGGATCGTGAGCCGCATGGCGTCTTCCGGGGCACGGCGCGTTCTCGCCAGAGCGCGTCGTGGAGGGGACGATCCGCCATGGAACCTTCCGCCGACGTGAGATGAAATCCTTTGGAGCAATCCTGTTCGGCGTCCTCGCCCTGATCTCGTCGCTTCTCGGTGCGATCCCGCTCTACGGGATGTTCTTCCTGATCGGATCTGTTCCGTTCTGGATCCTCTTCTTCTTTTTCCTGATTCGCTCCATACGTCCGTAGCGAATTTCCGGAACGGACACCTGCGCCCTGCTGGACGGGGCGGTGGGCGGAGGCTATGACTGGCGCATGAAGACGCTCTCCCCCGCCGTCGTTGTCGCGCTCGTGTGTTTGTTTGCGGATTCCGCCGCCGCCCGGCCGTGGGCGAGGGGTGCGGGGTCGTTCGATGTTTCCCGGCAGGGGCCGCGAGGAGGTTCGATCGATGCGGAGGGCTCGCGCTTTGGCCGGTTCGGAACGGGCAGCGTGGATGCCGAGGGACCGCGGGGTGGGACCTACGATGCGTCGGGCACGCGGGTTGGGCGGTTTGGAACGGGCAGCGTGAATGCGGAGGGACCGAATGGCGCGAGCTATGATGCCTCGGCGACACGGGCCGGGCGGTATCGGCAGACGGATGTGAATGCCGAGGGCGTGAACGGCGGATCGGTGAGCCGGACGACGACGACGTGGACCGGCTATCGTGCGGGCTACGTCTATCGCGACGGGATTTACCAGCCGGCGAACGTCGTGGTGAACACGGCGTATGTCGCGCCGGTGGGCGTGTATGCGGGATGGACGGTGATCGCGCGGCCGGCCTACGTGGTGTATCCGCAGTTTGCCACGTATCCGGTGGAGGTCGCGGTGCAGGTGCAACTCAAGCAGCTCGGCTATTACGGCGGCCCGATCGACGGCGACCACGGGCCGATGACGTCGGCGGCGATCAGCAAGTATCAGGCGGCGGAGGGCCTCGCGGTGACGGGGACGATCACGCAGGCGCTGTTGAAGTCGCTCGGGATTTCGTAGGCGGAGGCGCCGCTGGCTGGCTCGTTCCCGCCAGGTCGCGCTATGAAGAATCCATGCGAGCTCCCATGAAAGCTGCCGGCAGCGCAGCATGTCTACTGCTGGTTCTCGTCCGTGCGGGGGTTGGTGAAGATCTTGCCGAATTGGAGCGGGAGATCCGTTCGCGCGGTATCGGCGGTTACACGACGAGGGTCGCACATGAGGCGACAGTCGACGTAGTTGCGTTCACTCTCAGGAGAGTCGCCGAACCTCGGAGCGGCTTCCGCGATGTTTCCATCTACCTAAAGATTCAAAAATTTCCGGCGACAGAGGAGGCCCGGAGGGACTTGGAAGGGATGTCCGGCAGAGCGGTCTTTCCATCCGAAAAGTTCAACGTGGGGGAGATCGAGGTCATGGATTGGGAGGGAGGTTCCGTCAGCTTCCAGGTGTCCACTTACACCGTGAATATGAACATCCAGGGCCACGCGGACCCGAGACCACTGATCTCCGACATTGTCGGAATTCTCGAGAAGCACGACAGCGGCTAGCCTCGGAGAGTCGACTCGCGCGAGTTCGCCCGCTGGCGGGCTCGTTCTTGCCAAGTCGCGCCGTGGAGGGAACCATGCGTCGCGATGGATGCTCCCCCGGTGTCGAAGAAGTCCGGTTTCCTTGCGTTGATGCTCGCGCTGGCTGGCGCGGTGCTGGCCGGGCTTGGCGCGTTGTATTTCGCGGAGGCGGAGGCCGTCGCGGGCGAGGTGTCGGCGCGGGTGTGGGAGGCGTCGAGGTGGTGGATGTTCGTGATCATGCCGGTGGGCCTCGGGATCATTCTCTATCTGCGCGACCATTTCTTTCAGGGCACCGATGGCACGGGCATCCCGCAGACGATCGCGTCGCTGGCGATGGGGCCGGGCGAGGCGCGCGACCGGCTGCTCTCGATCCGGGTGGCGATCGGCAAGCTCATCCTCACGACGCTGGGGTTGTTTTCCTTCCTGTCCATCGGACGCGAGGGACCGTCGGTGCAGCTCGGCGCGTGCTTCATGCACCAGGTGAGCAAGTGGGCGAAGTTCCCCGCGCATCTCGTGCAGCGGGGCCTCATCCTCGGCGGCGGCGCGGCGGGCATCGCGGCGGCGTTCAACGCGCCGATTGCGGGCATCGTGTTCACGTTCGAGGAAATCGGGCGGTCGTTCGACAAGGCGAACCTGGGAACGATCGTGCGCACGGTGATCGTGGCGTGCGTCGTGTGCATGGCGGTGCTTGGGAATTATTTCTTCTACGGCCGGCTGGACGAGGGAATGGCGATGCCGGTCGAGTTCGTGACGCCGGGACCGTGGATCGCGGTGCTTCTCATCGGCGCGGTGGGCGGCCTGCTCGGCGGGGGATTTTCCACGCTGCTGCTGCGGCTGATGCCGGCGGTGTCGCGCGCGATCCGCGCGCGGTTCTGGGCGGTGGCGCTGGTGTTCGGCCTGCTCTCGGCGGGGCTGGCGGTGTGGTCCGATGGAATGACGCTCGGCAGCGGCTACGAACAGTCGCGCGCGCTCGTTCTGGAGGGCAGTCCGGAATATGTCGCGACGCTGGCGGAGTCGGACCGCGAGCGGATCGAAGAGGTGCGCGCGCAGATCGGTGTGTGGTATCCGGTTCAGCGTGCGGCGGCGTCGATGCTCGCGTTGCTGACCGGAATCCCGGGCGGGTTGTTTGACCCGTCGTTTTCCGTGGGGGCCGGACTCGGGAAGGTGCTCACGCCATTCCTCGAGTGGACGGGCGCCTCGCCGCAAACGATCGTGCTGCTCTTCGTTGTCGCGTATTTTTCCGGCGTCGTGCAGAGCCCGATGACGTCGTTCATCATTCTCGTGGAGATGACGGGGTGCGTCGCGTTCACGCTGCCGCTGGCGGCTGCGGCGATCGTGGCCTACGAGGCGTCGCGCCGCGTGTGCCCGACGGCGCTCTACGAGGCGCTGGCCGAGCGGTTCCTCGCGCGGACGGAGAAGGCTGCGGGCGGTTGATCGCCGGCAAGGTCCGGCTGGGGCAATGTCGCTTTGAGCTGGGCACCCTGGGCCCGCTTTGCCAGAATGCCCGCATGGCAGATGTCGCTCCCCTCGCGGCCATGTCGGGATCGTTTCTGGTGAGGGTGGCTGGTGATCACGGCGCGGCGGCCGATCCGTTTTTCGAGGCGAATGCATTGCGCCCTGCCGACCGTCGCAAAGGATCACGCACGGGCAGGTGGACGTCTGCCGCCGGGCCGGCGCGGAAAACAAGGGAGGGCCGGCCTTCGTGAGCGCGACGTATCGGATTCTCATCGTTGCGGGCAGTTCCGAGGAAGCGGACCAGCTTGTCGCCGCATTGAAGGCGGCGGGAGGTGCGCCGGCGGGGGCAGGGATTTCCAAGGTGGCGACGGTGGAGGAGATGCGGGCGGCGCTGGAGTCGGAAGCATGGGATCTCGTGCTGGTGGACTCCCCGACATCCATCGACGTTCCCGCCGCGATCCGGGTGCATGCGGAGATTTCCCCGGGGGTGCCGGTGATTGTCGTGTCGGACAGGGAGCCGGTCCGGATCTCTCCGATGAAGATCCATCTGGAGAACCGGGCCCATCTCGCGCGGGCGGTCGAACAGGCGCTCCGGGAGAGGGAGGGACGCCGGCAGGGGAGCGATGTATCGCTCGAGCTTCGCCGCAACGCGCAGATTCTCGCTCAGCTTCGGGAGTCGGTCGTCTGTGCGGATCGCGAAGGCCGCGTCATCTTCTGGAGTTCCGGTGCGGAAAAGCTTCATGGCTGGTCGGCGGCCGAGGTGCTTGGGCGTCCGGTCGCGGACCTGCTCGTCGACAGCTCGGAGTTCGATACGAAGCAGGCGCTTCGCGCGGCGGCGATGGACTCCAGCTACCAGGGGGAGGCGCGGGTCCGTCGGAAGGATGCCGATCCAATCTGGGCGGAACTGCGGATCAGCTCCCTGCGGGATGACGATGGCAGACATGCGGGTTTCATCGGAACCGCCCGTGACATTTCCAGCCGCAAGATGCGCGAGCAGGAGCTGCTGTTGCGCGACCGCGCGCTGGCGGAGGTTTCCCAGGGCGTGGTCATCACCGACCGGGCACGGCGGATCATCTATGCCAACGACGCATTCACGAAGATCACCGGCTACTCGCGGGCCGAGGTCTTCTCGCGCACAAGCGCGATCCTGCAGGGACCGGGGACGGATCGGGCGGTCATTGCGCGAATCCGCGAGGCATTGGAAGCGCGGCGTCCGTTCGAGGGGGTGATCCTGAACTACCGCAAGGACGGCACGACCTTCTGGAACGAACTTTCGATTTCCCCGATCGAAGAGCCCGACGGAGGCTTGCGCTACATCGGAATCCTCCGCGACATCACGGAAAGAATCCGCGGGGAGGACGCGCTGCGGCGCACGGTCGAGCGCGTGCGCGTGGCCGCCTCGGCCTCCGGCGTGGGGATCTGGGAACTCGACATCCGGACCGGCGTGGCGACATGGGATGAGCAGATGTTTGCGCTGTTTGGCGAGCCGGTCGGAGACCCGATCGGAGGAGTGGAGCGGTGGTTCCAGGCGATGTCGGAACCCGACATCGAAAGATGCCGCGGGGTGATGGATCAGGCGATTCACGCCGGGCTGGATCGCTTCGAGCTGGAGTTTACGATCCGGCGCGGCGACGACGGATCGCACCGTCTCATCCAGTCGAAGGGAATCGTGGAACGGGATGCGGACGGGGATCCGATTCGCATGATCGGCAGCAACCGCGACATCACCGCGGATCGCGCGCGCGAGGAGGGCCTCGCCAAGGCGCTCGCGCAGAAAAAGGCCCTGCTGCAGAAGGCGCAGGCCGGCGAGCGAGCGAAGGGGGAATTCCTTGCGGTGATGAGTCACGAGATCCGCACGCCGATGAACGGCATCCTCGGTTTCGCGGAGCTGCTCTGCCAGGCGCCGGAACTCTCGGAGGTGTCGCGGGACTATGCGCGGACGATTGCGAGCAGCGGCGAGGCGTTGCTGCGCATCCTTGATGATGTGTTGCAATTCAGCCGCCTCGAGACGGGGCGTCTGGAGGTCGAGAAGAAGGAGTTTTCCCCGCGCGAGGTCCTCGAGGACGTCCGGATGCTGTTCTCCCAGCGTGCGACGGAGAAGCGGCTCGAGCTGGAAATGATCGCGGATCCCTCCGCGCCGGAATGTCTGGTCGGGGATGTCGGGCGCCTGCGCCAGGTGCTGATCAATCTCGTCGGCAACGCGATCAAGTTCACCGCCGCGGGGCGTGTGGACGTGGAGTTCCGCCATCTCGGCGACGGATTGTTCGAGTTCGTCGTGCGGGACACCGGACCGGGAATTGCCCCGGAAAAGCAGGAGGAGATTTTCGAGCCATTCGTGCAGGCGGACAAGGGGATTGCCCGCCGCTATGGCGGAACCGGTCTTGGGCTCGCGATCTCCCGGCGGTTGATGACGCTGCTCGGCGGCAGCCTGGAGGTGCGGAGCAAGCCCGGCGAGGGGGCGACGTTCACTCTGCGAATCCCACTCGAGATCGTCGAGGATGCCTCCGCTCCCGCGCCGGTTTCCGCGCAGCTCGACGCCGGGTTTGCCGCCCACCATCCGCTGAAGGTGCTCGTCGTCGAGGACGACAAGGTGAACCTCAAGCTCATCGGCACCCTGATCCGCCGGCTGGGATACGAACCGCTGACGGCGGTGAATGGCAGGGAGGCGGTCGAGATCGTCCGCGGGGAGCGGCCCGATTGCGTGTTGATGGACCTGCAGATGCCCGAGATGGACGGCATCGAGGCCACCGAAAGTATCCGCGCGATGGAGCGTCAAAACGGCAATGGAGTGCCGGTGTTCATCTCCGCATTGACCGCAAATATCTTTCCCGCGGATCGCCAGCGATGCGTGGCGGCGGGGATGGACGACTACCTCAACAAACCGGTGAAACTGGCGCAGCTCGCCGGCATTCTCGAGCGGGCGTATCGCTCGCGGAACAGTTGATCCGTCGACGGCGCGTTGCGGCGGTCCGCGGCCGGGCTATGCTTCGCGGCGATGCCGATCCTTCCCCCGACGTTTGCGCCGCCGCCGCCTCTTCTTCGGAACGGGCATGTGCAGACGATCCTCGCGGGAGTGATGCCGCGGAGGACCGTGGTGACCTTCGAGCGGGAACGGATGGAACTCCCCGACGGGGACTTTCTCGATCTCGACCGGATCGATGCAGGCTCCGATCGCACGGTCGTGATTTCGCATGGCCTGGAGGGATCGACGCGGGATGCGTGCGTCCGGGGAACGGCGGCGGTCTTCCGCGAGCATGGATGGAACGTGATCGCATGGAACTACCGCGGATGCAGCGGCGAGCCGAACCGGCTTCCGCGTGCCTATCACAGCGGCGACACGGCGGATCTCGCGGCGGTGGTCGCCCGCGCAGCGTCCCCCGTGGTGGCGCTCGTGGGATTCAGCCTCGGAGGAAATCTCACGCTCAAGTATCTCGGCGAGGGGGCGGTGCATCCGGCCGTATCCGGAGCCGTGGCGGTGTCCGCGCCCATCGACCTTGCGTCCAGTGCGCGTGCGATCGACCGTCATTGGGTGAATCGTGTGTATTTGCGCCGCCTCATTGTCCGCCTGATGCGGAAGATCCGTGGCAAGGCGCGGCAGTTTCCCGACCGGACGGAGTTTGCCAATCTCGCGGGGGTTCGCGGTTTCGAGGTCTTCGACGATCGTTTCACCGCGCCGCTCCATGGATTTGCGAGCGGCGCGGATTACTGGGCGCGATGCAGCGCGAAGCCGCTGCTGGGACGGATTCGCGTTCCCGCGCTGCTGGTCAACGCGCTCGACGATCCGTTTCTCACGCCGGAGTGCTTCCCTTTCGACGAGGCGCGGAACAGCGGGAATCTCTTTCTCGAAGCGCCGCGGCATGGCGGCCACCTCGGATTCATCGACACGGTCTTCCAACCGTTCACCTGGATCGAGCGCAGAACCTTCGAGTTTCTCGCCACGGTGCCTGAAACAAGGGTGAACGTCCCGGTGTGATTGCATTGAACGGCCGGTCCCGGCTCCGATAGCGTCGACATCATGCTGCTCTACTTTCTCCGTCACGCCGAAGCCGAGGATGCGGTGACCACCGACTTCGACCGCAAGCTCACCGCCAAGGGCCTCGCGCAGGCGGACAAGGTCGGGAAGTTCTGCGTGCGCTTCGGGCTGGTGCCGGATCTCGTGCTTTCGAGTCCGGTTCTCCGGGCGGAGCAGACGGCGCGGGCGGTGGCGGCACATTTCGGGGATCGGGAGATCGTCGTCGAGCGGTGGCTCGCATGCGGGATGTCGCCGGAAGTCTGCCTGCGCGAACTCGGATCCTATCAGAAATGGGAGACCGTGATGCTCGTCGGGCACGAGCCGGATTTTGGGGACACGATCGCCGCATGCGTGGGGCTGCCGGATCCGGATGCGCTGCATATTCGCAAGGCCTCGCTCACGGCGGTGGACCTGCCGCGGCTGCGCGCCGGTGCGGGTCGGCTGGAGTTTTGCGTGCCCGCGAGGCTGATGTGACTTATACGAGCGGTATGAAGCCCGACATTATTCACTCCAAGGATTTCGTGAACGACGCCGTCGCCCTTATCGAGAGCGCGGCAAACGAGGCAATCGCAGACCGGGGCGTCTTCAGCCTGTCGCTCAGCGGAGGAAACACGCCGAAGCCTGTCTATCAGGCGCTCGCCGGCCGCCCGATCGACTGGAGCAAGGTGGTGATCACCTTCGGCGACGAGCGTTGCGTGCCTCCGGATGACGAGCAGAGCAATTACCTCATGGCGCGGCGCACCCTGCTCGACGCGATCGACATTCCCGAGAGAAACGTCCTGCGCATGAAGGGCGAACTCGATCCCGCGAAGGCGGCGTCGGAATACGAGGCGGAACTGCGCCGGCTCGCGGACGGCCACGTGTTCCGTCACGACCTCGTGCTTCTCGGCATGGGCCCCGACGGCCACACGGCATCGCTTTTCCCCGGCACGCCTGCGCTCGAAGAGCGGTCGCGGCTGGTGGTGGAGAACTACGTGCCGAAGCTGGAGATGTGGCGCATCACGTTCACGTATCCGTTGCTCGATGCGGCCCGGCACGTGTGTTTCCTCGTGAACAGCGCCGGCAAGGACGACGTCCTGAACGAGGTCTTCAGCGGAAAGTCGAATTACCCGTGCGCCGCGGTGAACCCCACCGACGGCCGTCTGACCTGGCTCCTCGGCGCCTGACGCAGGAGGGCAACCGGAGCGGAGATGGTCTCGCAGGAGCGAGACAACGCCCCCTTCGAGCCGTAGCTGAAAATCCCAGAAAAATCGGCTCACCGGGAGGTTCGCCCTCCCAAAAGGCCCGTTCACGCGCCAACATACGGCCCCATGGATGATGTCGGCCGCAGGCATCCGGCGCACGGCACTCACATTTTCCTCGGAACTCCCACAATCGTATTTCTCACGGTTTGCACGAAAGACCGCGCGCCATGGCTGGCCTGCGAGGCGGCGCATGCAACGTTACGTGATGCGTGGGCGAAAGCCGAAACGTGGAGAGTTGGCCGCTACATCCTGATGCCCGACCACCTGCACCTTTTCTGCTCTCCCGCCAATCTCGAAACCTCGCTCGAAACGTGGGTGCGCTATTGGAAGAGCTGGTTTCGCAAACAATGCGGCAGTCCTGATTGGCGGTGGCAGTCTCATCATTGGGACACGCGCCTGCGACGCGGTGAAAGTTACAGCACGAAGTGGGAATACGTCGTTCAGAATCCGGTGCGAGCCGGACTGGTTGGAGATTCCTCCGAGTGGCCATATCAGGGCGAATGCCACGTTCTCTCCTGGTAGAATCGGGAGGGCGAACCTCCCGGTGAGCCGATTCTTATCCCATGGTTATCCACGGCTTTGACCCGGAGGGACATTTCCCGAGATTTCGGCTCGGCTCGGGCCGCGCACTTCCGTAACTAGAATCGTCGTATGAAGTCCCTCCTGCTCACGAACGAATATCCGCCAAACATCTACGGAGGAGCCGGCGTGCACGTGGAGTATCTCAGCCGCGGTCTGGCGAAGCAGATCGAGGTGGAGGTGCGCGCCTTCGGGGACCAGGACTTTCGCGACGGCAACCTCACCGCGCGCGGCTTTCCGCTGGATGCCTCGAAGTTCGAGTGCCCGAAGCCGCTGCGTTCGGTGTTTGGCGCGATCCAGCGCTGCACGGACTTCAATACCGCGGGCATCGATGCCGACATCGTGCACTGCCACACGTGGTATTCCCATTTTGGCGGAATCCTCGCGAAGAAGAACTACGGCATTCCGCTGGTGATCACGGTGCATTCCCTCGAGCCGCTGCGGCCGTGGAAGCGCGAGCAGCTCGGGGGCGGCTACGATTTCACCTGCTGGCTGGAGAAGACCGCGATGGAAATGGCGGACGCCGTGATCGCCGTGTCGCAGGGGACGAAGGACGACATCCTCCGGCTCTTCGACATTCCCGAGGAGCGGATTCCGATTATCTACAATGGCATCGACCTCGACGAATACCGGCCGACGACGTCGAAGGATCGTCTGCCCGCGCTCGGTGTGGATCCGGCGAAGCCCTACATTCTTTTTGTCGGACGCATCGCGCGGCAGAAGGGCATCATTCATCTCGTGAACGCGATCCGGCATCTCGACCCGGGGTTCCAGGTCGTGCTTTGTGCGGGGGCTCCCGATACGCCGGAGATCGCCGGGGAAATGAAGGCCGCCGTCGCCGCCGCGCAGGCCGCGCGCGAGGGTGTCGTCTGGGTCGAGAACATGGTGGACACGCCAACGAAGGTGGAGCTCTACAGCAACGCGAGTGTGTTCGTCTGTCCGTCGATCTACGAGCCGTTTGGAATCATCAATCTCGAGGCGATGGCCTGCGGAACCGCCGTGGTCGCCAGCGCGGTGGGAGGAATCAAGGAGGTCGTCGTTTCGGGTGAGACCGGGACGCTGGTGCCGCTCGAGCAGATGACGGAGAGTCCGTTCGAGGCGCTGGCCCCCGAGGCCTTCTCGCGCTCTCTCGCAGCGGCGATCAACGACCTCATGGCCGATCCCGCGAAATGCGAGGCGTTCGGAAAAGCCGGGCGCGCGCGCGCGGAGGCGATGTTTGGATGGGACGCGATCGCGCGGCGCACCGTGGAGCTTTACGAGACGCTCGTCGGAGGCCGTTCCACGGCGGACTGAAAGAACGAAAAATCTCTCCGTGGCCTTTGCGCCGTTGTGTGAAACGATGCACGCATGAAGTTCGTCGATCAGATCCGTATGCACGCGATAGCCGGCGCGGGCGGCAACGGCTGCGTGAGTTTTCGCCGGGAGAAGTTCGTTCCAAAGGGCGGACCGGACGGCGGTGATGGCGGCGACGGCGGTGACATCATTCTGCGGGCGGACGTCCACACGGACAATCTCGTCGCGCTCTACTACGAGCCGATCGTTCGCGCGAAGCGCGGGGCGCACGGGCAGGGGAGCAAGAAGCACGGCAAGTCCGCGCCGCCGACGATCGTGAAGGTTCCGCCGGGGACGATCGTGCATCGTCTGCCGGACGAGCTGGTGCCGCGCGCGCCGGATCCGCTGGACGAGGATTTCGACGATCCGAAGCCGCGCGAGAAACTGCAGATCCGCCCCGAGGAACTCGAGGTGGTGGCGGATCTCATCGAGCCGGGGCAGGAATTCGTGCTGTGCAAAGGCGGAAAAGGGGGCAAGGGGAATCCACACTTCAAGAGCTCGCGGAACCGCGCGCCGCGGCAATACACCGAAGGCGGGGAAGGCGAGGAAGGCTGGTTCCTGCTGGAGCTGCGCACGATCGCCTTCGCGGGGCTGGTGGGATTTCCGAACGCCGGCAAGTCCACGTTGCTCGGTGCGGTGTCGTCCGCGCATCCGAAGGTGGCCGCCTATCCGTTCACGACGCTGAATCCCTCCGTGGGCGTGATTGAGATGCCCGACTACCGCCGGGTCACTGTCGCCGACATCCCGGGACTCATCGAGGGCGCGCACCGTAACAAGGGCCTCGGCCACGAATTTCTGCGGCACATTGTGCGCTGCCGGTTGCTCCTCTTCGTGCTCGATATGGCGGGGAGCGAGGGACGCGACCCGGTGCAGGATTTCAAGACGCTGCGCGCGGAGCTCGATTTTTACGATCCCACGCTCACCGCGCGCCCGTGGGCGGTCATCGCAAACAAGATGGACCTCGAGGCATCGGAGGAGAATCTCAAGCGCTTCAAGCGCTCGGTGCGAAAGGCGCAGATCTTCCCCGTGGTCGCGCAGACCGGGGAGGGGATTCAGCCGCTGAAGGAGTTTCTCGCGGACGCGGCGTCCGGCGCGTAGGCGCGCACGAGTTTTCCCCGAAACGAAAAGAGCCCCGGCGTCCTTTCGGACGACCGGGGCTGTCTTTCGGGGGAGAATTCGTTACTTCATCAGCAACGCCGCACGGGCGCGCTTGATCTCACGGGTAATCTTCCGATGCAGATGGGCGGGCATGCCGGTGAGGCGGCGGGGAAGGATCTTGCCGCTCTCGGTGACAAAGCGCTTGAGGAGCTCGGGGTTCTTGTGGTCGATCGCCTCGACGGCGAGGTCGATGCGACGGCGGGGCATCGCGCGATTATGACGGCGAAACGCTGCGCGACGCTTGGGATTTTTCGGCTGCATGGTCTACTTGATCTCGCGGTGGAGGGTGTGCCGCTTGAGGAACGGGTTGTATTTTTTCTTTTCGAGCCGGTTGGGAGTGCGCGGGCTCTTCTTGTTGCGGGTGCTCATGTAGCGGGAGGCGGGTTTCCCCTCGGCCTTCGCTTCGGTGCACTCAAGAGTGATGATTTCCTGTGGCATGAATTTTAGTCCTTCGTGTCGGCGGTGCTGTCGTCGTCGTCGGCCTCATCCTCGTTGTCGAGTCCGAAGAGCGAGGTGACCGGCTGACGGTGTCGGGTGTAGCGGTTGCGCTTCTCGATTTCCGCCTGGCATTCGACGGTATAGCGGGTAAAGGGCAGCGCTTCAAGCCGCGCTTTCGGGATGGCCTTTCCGGACATCTCGCAGACGCCGTAGGTGCCATTCTCGATGCGCTTCAGCGCCTGGTCGATCTCGTAAAGGCTGTCCTGCTCCTGGGAGAGGAGGCTGAGTGCGAAATCGCGGTCGTAGGCATCGCTGCCGGCGTCGGCCTGGTGCATGCCAAAGGCGGACGCATCGCCGCCCGACTGCGAGCGCAGGCTGTCGCGCGCGACACCGTTCATGCTGTCGAGGAGCGTATCCTTGAGGATGAGCAATTTTTCGCGCTGTTTCTCGAGAAACGGCGTGAGCTTCGTCGCCACGCGATCCGCCTTTGCGGGGGCCGCCGCGGGCTTCGACTTGGTTTCGGACTTCGGTTTCGAGGTCCTGGTGGAAGAGGACTTCGCGGCAGCCTTCGCCGGCGCTGCCGCTTTTTTCGTATCGGAAGATTTCTTGGGAGTAGTCACTTTCTTTGCGACCGGCTTCTTTGCAGCGGGCGCTTTCTTCGGGGCATGGGCCGCAGCCTTGCTGGGGGGTGTGGCCTTTTTTACAGCCTTGGCGGCCGGAGCTTTCGGCTTCGGCGCGGCCTTCGCTGCTTTGGCGGGTTTCCTGGTGGCCATGACGGGTTACGGATTGGAAAAAGGCGGCAAATCTATGTGCCGTTTCCCAAGGTGGCAAGCGGTTTCTGCGGGATCCTCAGCGTCCGAGCAAAACCACCACCGAGCGTTCGGTGACCGTAATCGCGCCCTGCTCATCGAGCAACTTCCCGCCGCCGGACTCCACGATGTCGTCGGGCCCCGGGAGGGCGGTGTCGATTGCACGAAACCAGTGATTGTTTTTCGGCAGCACCGGCAGCTCGAACTCCAGCGGCTTCTCATACATGTTGAACACCGCGTAGAGAAATTCCGGCGGGCCGCCGATTGCCTTCGAGTGGCGGCCGCAGAGCAGGAATGCGAGCGTGCGGCTGCCGTAGGACCAGTCGGGCTTCCACGGCTTCACCCCGTGCCAGCTGATGTCGGGATATCCGCTGCCGACCATGTCCAGGCCCGTGAGAAACGTCTCCTGCCGGAGTGCCGGATGCGCGGCGCGGAAGGCGGTGAGATTCCGGAAAAAGCGCAGCAGGTCGGCGTTCTTTTCCGTGAGCGACCAGTCGAACCAGTTCCATGGCTCGTCGTGGCAGTAGGCATTGTTGTTGCCGCGCTGGGTGCGACCGCATTCGTCGCCCATATAGACCATCGGCACGCCCTGGCTGAGGAAGAGCAGGGCGAGGGCGTTCTTCTGCATGCGCAGGCGCAGCGTGTTGATCGCGTGGTCGTCCGTCTCGCCCTCGACGCCGCAATTCCAGCTCGCGTTCCAATCGCTGCCGTCGCGGTTGTTTTCGCCGTTCTCGAGGTTGTGCTTCTCGTTGTAGCTCCAGAGGTCGCGCAGCGTGAAGCCGTCGTGGCACGTGATGAAATTCACCGACGCGGTCGGCTTGCGTCCGGCGGCCTGGTAGAGATCGGGTGAGCCAAGGATGCGCTGGACCATCTCGCCGGCCACCCCCGGGTCGCCCTTGAGGAACCGCCGTGCGGCGTCGCGGTATTTGCCGTTCCACTCCATCCAGCGTCCGTAGTCCGGGAAATGGCCGACCTGGTAGAGGCCGCCCGCGTCCCATGCCTCGGCGATGAGGTGGCAGTTCGCGAGGATCGGCGCGTGCGAGAGTTCCTCGATGAGCGGAGGATTCGCGAGCGGGTGGCCGTCGGAATCGCGACTCATCACCGACGCGAGGTCGAAGCGGAATCCGTCCACATGGAACTCCGCGGCCCAATACGCGAGCGCGTTGCGGATGAATGTCCGCACGAGCGGGTGGTTGCAATTCACCGTGTTTCCGCAGCCGGTGAAGTTCGCGTAGCTGCCGTCGGGCAGCAGCATGTAGAACACGCGGTTGTCGATGCCGCGGAAGGAAATCGTCGGCCCGCCTTCGCCGCCTTCGGCGGTGTGGTTGAAGACGACGTCCAGCACGACCTGGAGGCCCGCCGCGTGGAGGTCCTTCACGAGTTGCTTGAACTCGTCGGCCTGCCCGCCCGTCGCGCCGCTCGCAGCGTAGCCCGCCTTCGGCGCGTTGAACCCCACCGTGCTGTAGCCCCAGTAGTTGCAAAGCTGCTCCCCCGTCGTCGGATTCGTGCGCGTGTTCTCGAATTCGTCGAACTCGAAGATCGGCATCAGCTCCACGCAATTCACCCCGATCGATTTCAGGTAGGGAATTTTCTCGCGGATCCCGTCGAACGTGCCGGGGTTCTTCACTCCCGACGTGTCGTGCCGCGTGAACCCACGCACATGCATCTCGTAGATCACGAGATCGGTCGTCGCCACGCGCAGCGGACGGTCATGATCCCAGTCGAAATCCTCGTAGCAAATCTGCCCGCGATGCGCGCAGACCTCGTCCGGCGCGGGGGGGCGCATCCATACGTCGCGTCCGCCGATCGACCGGGCAAACGGATCGAGCAGGATGTGCGAGGGATCGAAGCGGTGGCCCTTCTTCGGGTCGTTCGGCCCGTCAAACCGGTAGCCGTATTGAATTTTCGTGTGGTCGAGATCGAAGACGATCATCGCCCAGATGTGGCCGATGCGGAACTCTCTCGGGAACGGAATCTCCGCCATCGGTTTCGGCGCGCCCTTCTCGAACAGCACCAGCGTGCAGCTCGTCGCATGTGCGGAGTAGATCGAAAAATTGATTCCCCCGGGAACGAGACTCACGCCGAAGGGAAGCGGATGCCCGTAGCGCAGCTTGAATTCCCCGTGCGAATGCGTCGCCATCTTTATCGGGCGATGTTCCTTCTGAAGCGGCTCGGTTCCCTTGGTCACTGCCATCGGCGCGAGAATGAGGGAAAACCCGCGCTTTTGGAAAGGGGCGTTTTGGGAGCGGAGGGGAGGCTGGTGGTGGAAAGCAAATGCCAGCCGTCACCGCGCAGCACCCGATCAGTCACCCTCCTGGTAGATCTGAAGAGACTCGAGGTCTTCCGTCTCCAGCGCACGATCGATGAAGTTCGCGATGTCGCGGATCATTTCCATTTCGAGATCACGTCGGGGCCGGTTGTCGTAACCCTCATAGTCCATCCAATCGGACCAAATCGGATGGGCGGAGTCTCTCGACCTCATCGAGGCGAACCACTCCAATACCCGCTTGGGGACTGTGACCTCGATGAGATGGGCGCCTCTCGAAACATGAACGAGCCATGATTCGGGCTGATCCGTGATCGAAATCCCGCTCCGAGTTCGCAGACTCTCGATGAACTCTGGGACGCTGGTCACGGATGGATGCCTGACTTGCGGACCACCAAAGAATACGTGGAGCGGCTCGCGGTCATGGGGGAGGTGCGCCTGCCGGCTGGGCCGCGGTCCCGTGCAGAGGCAGCATGGATTTGGCGATGAGTTCCAGCGCCTTCTGATCGCGCCATCCGTGCAGATGGAGGAATGCCAGGGTCCCGTCGGGAGCCGGGAAGAAATACCGAACGACGGGATACTTTGTATCCGCGACTTCCATCTCCACGCGGGCCAGCTCGAGTCCCCAAATGGACATCGGCGTGTAACTGCTCACGGTGAACCGGCCGTTCTCACGGGTCCGTTCCATCCATAGCTTCATGGACGCGACGAAGGAACTCCCCTTGATCGACGGCTCGACCGCGACATCGATCGCGCCGACAGGCGTGCGAAGCCATGGCCAGCGGTAATTGGCGGGTTCGGAACGACCGGACGGTCCGAGAAGCGTCGAACCTTTTGGCGGCAGGATGGAGATTCCCAATTCCGGAAACTCGATCCGTTCGCCCTCTGTCCGTCCGATCACCTCCCGCGCGTTCGCGAAAGCGGCGGCCATCCAAAGAGCCGACGACACGTAAAGCCACGGAAGGAATCTCATCAGTTCGCGGAGGATGATGCGGGTGCCGGGGCGAGCTGGACGATCAGGGCGCGATGGTCGGAGCCGAGCGGAGGGCCGATGCGTCGGGCGGTTGCCGCGAGGTGCCTCGTGGCGAGGATCTGGTCGATGGCGATCGCGGCGGGTGGGAATGCGACCATCCAGGTGGGCCGAAGGCCGAAGCCCTTCGCCGTGTCGTGGAGGCGTGCGTCCCGGAGGAAGCCGGCCAGCCACGGAGAGAAGATGGTCACGTTCAGGTCGCCGAGGACGACCGTTGGAATATCGGGTTGCTGCAGAACCCAGTCGCGAACGGCGCCGAGGTGGGCGTTGCGAAGGGCGGAGTCTTTCGCGGAGATGGGAGGCACGGTGTGCACGCCGGCGAACCGGTATCGGATGCCGTCGCGCTCCACGGTCCACGACAGCCACGGCACCTCGAATTCGCTGAACGCCTGCCGCTCCGCCTCGAGAAGCGGGAGTTTGCTGTAGACGCCGATGCCGAAGTTGTCTCCGCGGGGAATCTCGATCCGGTGGGGATAGGCGCCGCGAAGGCGGGCGAGGGACCGGGTCCATTCCTGGCTGATTTCCTGGAGCAGGACGATGTCCGCTGACTCGGCCAGGAGGAAGTCCGCGACGGCGTCGTGCCGGTCGTTGGCGGTGTTCACATTGAATGCGATCACCTTGATCGCCCCCGGGGTTTGGCGTGCGGGAGAGGGGAGGAACCACGCGGCGAAGGTGGCGGCGAGGACCAGCGCGCCGAGGCCGCCGAGCATGGCGGAGCGGGGCCGCCGGAGCGCTGCGAGTGCGATCGCGCAGAGGGCGAGGCCGGCGGCGTATTGCAGACGGAAGTGAGAGAAGAGGTCGAGGATCCAGTGCAGGCGGCCGAGCGCGCCGAGCAACGGGAAGAGCGCGAGGAGGATGGCGACGGCGGCGACCCGTTTCGAAAGCGCGGCGCGCGAGGGAAGGAAGCGGGCCACCGAGGGAGGGGGTTACGGCTCGGGTGTGGCGTCGGGGCTGCGGAAGACGTCACCAATGGTCTGGCCGGCCTCCTTGAACGCGTCCCCGATGTCGCGGATGGCCTCCTGAGCCTGGCGCATGCTGCGCACCATGCGCGCGGCTCGGTAGTCGGCGCGGAGGTTTTCCGCGCTGGACCGGAAGGCGCTGGCCTCGGCGGTTTTCCCCTTCGCCTCGAGGTCGTCGATCTGGGCGTCGAGCCGTGCGAATTCCGCCTCGATCTTCTCCTGCCGGGCGTCTCCGGGGTCCGCCTTGTATTCGGCGATTTCCTTCCGGAGGGTGTCGACCGTGCGCTTCGGGCTGTCGCAGCCCGCGAGCGCAAGGATCGCGATCAGCAGGAGATGACGGGGCTTCATGCGCGGAAGAGATCGTCCGCCGGCGTGGCGCCGGCTGTGACGGTGGCGCGGCCATTCGCGGCGAGGTGGTGGCCGATGTGGAAGATCGTTTCCGCGTCCTCGCCGAGTTCCGCGGCGAGCTGGTCGGCCGTTTTGCCTTCGGAGCCGAGTGCGCCGACGACCTTTGCCTGCACCTCGAGCACCCTGGCTGCGGCCTTCTTGCCGGCTTCGACGCCGGGCTGGTGGTAGGCATTGATGTGAACGAGCGAGCCGTAGAAGCCGACCGCGCGCTCGTAGAGGGCGATGAGCGCGCCGAGGTTGAACGCGTTCACCTCGGGAATCGTGACCGTGATCGTGTCGCGGCCGCCTTCGTGGAGCGCGCTGCGCGTGCCGCGGAGGAACCCGTGGAGGTAGTCGCTGCTGGTGACGCCGGGCTCGACCTCGAGTTCCGGCGTGGAGCTGCCCTTCGAGACGTTGACGAAGGTGACGAAGAAGTTGTTCACGCCGTCGCGGAGCTGCTGGACGTAGGCGTGCTGGTCGGTGGAGCCCTTGTTGCCGTAGACGGCGATGCCCTGATTCACGACGTTGCCGTCGAGATCGAGCTGCTTGCCGAGCGACTCCATCACGAGCTGCTGGAGGTAGCGGCTGAAGAGGAGCAGGCGGTCCTTGTAGGGCAGGACGACCATGTCTTTTTTCCCGCGTCCATCACCGGCGAACCACCACATCAGCGCGAGCCACATGGCGGCATTCTTCTCCACGTCGGCAACGCGCGTCTTCGCGTCCATTGCCTTTGCGCCTTCGAGGAATGCCGTGACGTCGAGCCCCTGCACGGCCATTGGCAGCAGGCCCACGGCGCTCATCACCGAGGTGCGGCCACCGATCCAGTCGAACATCGGAAAGCGGCGCAGCCAGCCTTCGCTTTCGGCGGTCTGGTCGAGGAGCGAGCCCTTGCCGGTGATCGCGACGAATTGTTTCGCGAAGGGAATGCCGGCCTTCTTCATGGCCTCCTGCGCGACGAGCATGCCGTTGCGGGATTCCTTGGTGCCGCCGGATTTCGAGATCACCGCGACGAGCGTGGTCGAGAGGCGGTCGCCGATCTGCGCGAAGACTTTCTGGAATCCGTCAGGATCGGTGTTGTCGAAGAAATGGAGCGCGACCGGGTTTTCCGGACTCCAGAGCGCATCGGCGACGAGTTCCGGTCCGAGCGCGGAGCCGCCGATGCCGATGGACAGGAGGTCGGTGAATTTTTGGCCGTTGGTGGCGACGATCTCACCGGCGTGAACCGCCTTCGCGAAGGCGAGGATCTCGTCGCGCGTCGTATTCACGTCGGCCTGCAACTCGGCCGTGGGTGCGAGCGAGGCGTCGCGCAGCCAGTAGTGGCCGACCATGCGGTTTTCGTCGGGATTTGCAATGGCGCCGGCCTCCAGCTCCTTCATCGCCGCGAAGGCGGATTCCACCTTCGGTCGCATTTTTTCGAAGAAATCATCAGGGAAACTCATCCGGCTGATGTCGACCGAAACGCCGAGGTCTTCGTAACGGAGGAACGTCTTCTGAAAACGCGACCAGAGGGAGGTTGAGTCCATGCGGTCGAGGAAACTAGATTCCCACTCGCATGACAAATGGATTTCCCCCGCGAGAGGGGCTTATGACCGAGGGCGAGGCCCGCTGCGCGACGGCGGAGGAAACGCGTGCGCTGGCTGCGGCCTTCGCGACCGCGGCCGTGCCCGGTCTGGTGCTCTCGCTCGAGGGGCCGCTGGGAGCGGGAAAGACCGAGTTCGTGAAGGGCTTCGTCTCGGCGATCGGTCACGGCGGCGAGGTGAGCAGTCCGACCTTCACCCTGCTCCACGAATACGTGGACGGGCGCCTGCCGGTTGTTCATTTCGACTGGTATCGACTCGAGGACGCGGAGGAGGTCATCGGGGTCGGTTGGGACGATTATCTCGACGGCGGCGAGGTGTTGCTCGTGGAATGGGGCGATCGCTTTCCGGAGTTGCTCCCGGGCGCGGCGGTGCGGATGCGCTTCCGCATCGAGGGCGGCGCGCGGGTGATTCAGTGGGGGAGTGCGTCGTGAGGGTGCTGGCGTTTGATTGCTCGACGTCGACCGGCAGCGTCGCGGTCGTCGAGGATGGCGCGGTGTGTTTCGCGGAGGCGTTCGACGCGCCTCGCGGAAGGGGCGGAGCGTTCTTCGAGACGCTCGATCGCGCAGTGAAATCCGGCAGGCCGGATCGGATCGTGGTGGGGATCGGCCCCGGGAGTTACAACGGCCTGCGCACGGCGATCACCGCCGCGGAGGGGCTGGCGTTCGCAACCGGATCGGAGCGGGTGGGGGT
>CALGTD010000089.1 GCA_937901895.1 uncultured Spartobacteria bacterium
TGCATCAGAACACGTTCTGGCTGGGCCGCGGCGGCACGCTCACCCATGCGATCAGCGGCATCGACATCGCGCTGTGGGACATACTCGGCCAGGCAACCGGCCTTTCGATCGGCAGGCTGATGGGCGGCCGCTACAAGGACCGGGTGATGCCCTATTGCTCGCTGCTGATGGACGAGCCGGCGCAGATGGGGGACGAGATCGCGCGCTGGCGCGAGCAGGGTTTCCGTGCGTTCAAGATCGGCTGGGGACCGTTCGGTCGGCAAAGTGCTAAGGTCGATCGCGCCATCGTGGCGGCGGCGCGCGAAGCGGTCGGCCCCGAGTCACGGCTCATGGTGGATGCCGGCGGCAGCGATGCGCATTGGAATAATGGATACAAGTGGGCGATCAACACCGCACGCATGCTGGCTGACTACGACGTGCAGTGGTTCGAGGAAGCGCTCGTGCCAGATGCGTTGGAGGACTACATCAAGCTGCGCGAACATTCACCGGTGCCCATTTCCGGAGGTGAAGTGTTGACGCGCCGCCAAGCCTTCCAGCCGTGGATCGAACGCGGTGCGTTCGATATTGTGCAGCCGGACGTGACGAAGGTCGGAGGCATCAGCGAAGAGCGGCGCATCGCCTGGGCGGCGGAGGAGCATGGCATTCGTTTCATCCCGCACGGTTGGAATACCGCGGTCGGGCTCGCGGCAGACCTGCATCTCGCGGCGGCGATACCCGGAACGGACTTGGTGGAGTATCTTACCGGCTCTCCCTTTATCGACGAGATCACCGACGACGATTGGAAGCTCGATCAGGATGGTATGCTGGCAATTCCCAGCGGCCCTGGTTTGGGGCTGACGTTGGACACCGATATGCTCCGAAAACATACCCGCGGCGAGCCTTTGCTCGACTGACGCACCATCGGTTGCGAGCCCCCGTCTCCCTTCTACGAATCCAGTCGCTCATGAAGGCTTGCGGTCCGAATGCGTTGTATCGCCGCTTCGCTGGGTAATTGTCTCGGAATGGCAAACACCGACTCATTTGGGCCACTCAGCCGTTTCGTGCCTACTTCGCCTCGAGTTTTGGAGATCGCGCTTGATCAAGACTTCACGATGGGCAGGACGAACAACGCATTCCGTGATCGAGTGGGCGCTGCCGGCGAATGGAGCTTGCCGAACATTTTATTCGTTGGCGCGTCACCGATGACCACTCGGTGCCGTCAAGCGTTATGTGTCCGTGATTGGTGCGATGTCTGCTAAATCGGACTAGAACAATACCTCGTCTCTCTATGTCGCGACTTCGTGAAACAATCGATTTTGGCCATGGAAGTTTCTTTCGAATTGAGCGGTGGAGCGGAGACGATCGATGTGTGCAGATCATTCAGGGGCGCAGCGACGTGCAGCGGGTGCCCGCATTTGGCGCGCGCTGGCATTATCACAGCGCGATTGAACTGACGTCCGTGTTGCGTGGCACGAGCACATGTTTCGTTGCCGATCGTTTGCAGAGGTTCGACACGGGGGAGTTGTTCGTGCTCGGGGAGAATATTCCGCATTACTGGCATCATCCACGCGGTTCGGAAGGGATATCGATTCTGTGGGAATTTCCGACGGCTCACCCTTTTGCGAACATCAATGAATTGAAGTCGCTTAGATTGCTAGCGGATCAAGCGCTGCGAGGTTTGGGAGTGGGCGGCTCTTCCGGACGACTCGCTTGCCGGCGAATTGAAGAGTTGATCAACTTGACGGGGCTGCAGCGGCTCGGCCGGCTGTTCGAACTCTGGCACGAGTTGTTGCATGCGAATCCTGAGGACGTGCGACTGGTTGCCGCTCGACCATTTGATCTGACGGGGGTGAATGAGCAGCACGAGGCCATTCGTCGCGCGCAGAGTTATATCCACGCGAACTACCGAGAGCCGATTGCGTTGGTGGACCTGTTGCGGGTGACTAGCATGAGCCGGACGACGTTCAGCCGGCAGTTCTTGATGCATACCAAGATGTGCTACACCACTTATCTGAACGATGTGCGTCTCCGTGCGGTCTGCGAAGAGCTGTGCTCCACTTCTCACGCGATAAGCGTAATCGCACTGAACAACGGGTTTACGCAGCTTTCATTTTTCAACCGGCTTTTCCGGAGAGAGATGGGAATGTGCCCCAAAACGTATCGGGAATCCGCGATGGCTGCGCGCGTGGCGTGACGCGCGCGAGTTTCATTCGGATCGGCAGCCTGGGGGAACTTTGCTTTCTGCGACGGAAAGAGCCTTAGTCTTTCTGCGCGGTCGAGGAACTCGGAATTTTAAAGCGAGTCGCCAACAAATAGGAGCGGACAGGATTCAGATATCATCGTCGGATTTCTGGGCGGCGGTGCAGAGACAACGCACGACTCGCGCATGGTCCGTTGTAGTTCACCGAGTTGCTTCCTCACGTCGCGGACGAATACGTAGTGTCCATGGAAACTAATAGAGCCTGTCACGGCGCGCGGGTGCCAGAGGCCGACCCCGTTTCCAGAACGGCATATCGTTGGCGAGAGTGCCGATTGAACCCGTATAGGGCGCCCGGGGCTTTATAGCGTCCGCATACGCTAGGGTAGTCTATCGAACGGTTTCGACGGGGCGGGCGTTGAAGACCGGGGCAGGTCGCGGAACCTGCGAGATACACCGTCAGCGCATCTGCTGACGCATCCCCCACAAACCGTTCAGGATTCCTATGTCGCACTTCCTTGCCCCCCGCACGCTGCGGTC
>CALGTD010000090.1 GCA_937901895.1 uncultured Spartobacteria bacterium
ACGCCTTCTCAAGAGTTCAGCGCCCGTTCGGGGTAGCTGAGCTTGGCGTTAGGCCCATATATGAGTCCACTTGAAGCAGAGAAAATTATAAACGCTTATGGGGAGGCTCTGGCTCGCGACGTTGGCGGCGGAATTGCACGGAAACTTTCTTGGCTTCCATGCTCTGCGTGTCGCGTCCGTTACGCCTTCTACGTATATTTGGAAGAGCTTATCTTACAGGAGCAACTTCAGCAGGATGCGTCAAGTCAACTACAAGTAACCTACTTGGCTTTGAATCAATTCATTGCCGACGCCGATGCTGATAAGATAAATGACATCTTCTCTCAAATGAGATCCGGAAGTCGCATATCAAAGGAAAACGAGTTAATATATTCGAAGTTTAGAATACACGCTTTTTCCGTTGATGGGCTATTCGAGATCATCAGCTTCATTAACGAGTGTCACTCAAAGCGCGACAATCGAGACTGGATTATTCATTAGGCCTAACAAGGCGCTGCAGCTAACCCCTAGCCGCGACGTGCCGGTTTCCTACGACCGCTTTTCCTTTCCATTCACATCACTCCAGAGCTTGGTCGCCTGATCGGGGTAGCTGAGCTTGGCGGAGAGCTACCGATTTCCGGTCAGTTCACAAACACCTGATTGGGATTCTGTTACGTTCGTGCCGAACGAATCGAACATGGCACAGAAATGAACAGAATGGAAGTTTTTTGTCATGCTTTTGTCATGATCTGCCGCGTTGCACCTCAACGTCTATCGTATCCGCAGCTGTGGACTTTACAGTGTGACAGCCCCCCAAATAGACTGTCTCCGGACTTTTTCTGCTGACAGTTCCCATCCCCTCAATACACTGCCAGCCAAAAACAATGAGTCCTGATCCCACATCATGGCAATTCCCCGTCTTAGCAGCGGTAAGCGCACCCTTTCATATTCAAGGAATTCGAGAATTGTCAGCAGAGGAACAATCTAAAATAGATAGTTTTACTAAAGTGAGCGTTGACGCTCGCAACCGATTCAAACTTTTCACTATCCTTCAAAAGAACTACGACGATTGGACTAAATATATACAATCCCTGTTCACACAAGATGACGGTTTCAATGAGGATGAGATGGTAAACCTAGACCGCTTACAACTGAATTATCTATCTTCCGCCAAATCTCTCCTCGACCAATTTCGCCAGCATTGGATTCAAGTATATCGAAATACTGATAAAGCCTCTGAATATGACGAATTTCTAAAGACACTGGAGAACAATTCTTGGGCTTTCGCTTTTTTCCAAGATTTGAGAAATTTCACTCAGCATTGCGGGCTCCCAACAGGAAACTATTCACGCAATGTGAATATAAATTCCATAAATATCAGAATTGAAGCCGACTCTGCATGGCTCATGGCCCACTACGCCAGATGGGATAAATCAAAATTGTCAGCAGACCGTGGCAAACTCAATCTTTTGGAACTACTTCGAGAGTATCATCAATATTTACATCAATATCTTGGTAGTTTTCTTGCACACGAATTTGCCCCCGCCCTGCTAGAAGCTCACAATTTCTTTTCAGGACTTGCCCGAGAAGTTTACGACGTGCATCCTAAAGCTGCTTTCAAGATCATTACAAGCATTATTAGGAATGGTAATTCATTCAACTTTGAATTCAAAACACCACCTGCAAACCTACTTGGCTCAATCGGAATCACGATAACCAACAATGGCTAACAAGGCACTTCGCCCAACGGTTTCCCGCGGGTAAACTTGAACGTTCGACAATTATATATATCATCACGAGCATCCGGTTATAAATCCCACAGAGTCAACTTGTTATAGTTTAATGGTTGCAAAGGATTGAAGTTGGATTCTGCAAGTAGTTCACGGATAGGAACTTTCTCAAATGGATGAACGCTTAAAAGCTGCGAAGTTCTGTGGAGAGTTCCGGGGAGATTGAGTTGCTTCTGAAGGATGGCGACCTGTAGCGCCCAGTGCTCATGACCGAAAAATCGCCTTTTGAGTAACACCGACTTTCAAATTCCTCACATCCATTTTCCCTCGTAACTTCCTCATGAAAAAATTATACCGCAACCGATTCACTCAGTTAACCGGACACCCGTGATATATCATGAAAAATACTCCTCTGATTTTACTCGTCCTCACAGCAATATTTTTCATTTTCGTTTCGCACGCAAATTTATCTATAATGCAGTCGTGGCTTGCGTCGAAAAAGGCGATAGAGAGTCACACAATCTCCGAAGAAGAGTTCGCCGACCAGTTTGTGGGATCTTACCTCTCCACTCTTGCTCGCGGATGGTGGTATTATGGTGGTGCGTTTCTATGCTTTATTTTAGCAACCGCGCTGGCTTTTCAAGATGCTCCGGGACCGTTGATACGTATCATTTTCGGAGCGTTTGCCCTGATTATCTTTGCATTCGCAACATACTTCTATTTGATGGCCGACGAATTCATCGAATTTTTGTCCCGCCACGCCAGAGCGCAGTTGCTGTCTGCGATTTTAACGGAAAGGCTATGCAATATCCTTCTTGGATTGCTCGGTGGTGGGATATGTTTCGAGATGTTCAGAATGCAAGTATTTAGAGAAAAGTAACTCTCGTAGAAATAAGCAAAAGCATCGCTTTTCGCTTTTGTTCACTAAACGTGTAGAATCCAAGAACCCAACTCGATTCCAACCACCCAAACAACGGCGACACGACACTTGTTCCGCCCGTTTGTATTTCTCTAAAAAAACCCTGTCCGATTCGATTTCGGACAGGGTTTTTCGTGAACGAAAGCGCGGCAGATTTATCCGATTTTGATCTTTTGATTTCGGATGTAGTTCATGGCTTGGTTGACCATAGCCCGCTCTTGTGTCTCGGGTTTCATATTGGGGCTGATGGTGCTCATGATGCTTTTCCGTAGGTCAGCCTGTTCGGGTTTCTGGAGCCATTCCTTGACTCGCGCGGCGTAGGTCTGCCTTTGCTCCTGATCCTGCATCTTACGCAGGATGAACTTTCGTTCCAACTGCTCACGGGGCAGGTTCTTGACGAACTCCACCAGACCGGGTTCCTGCTTCATGAAGGCATTCAGCTTCGCGTCGATTTCGGGATTGATTTTGAACTCTTTGTTTTGTTGTGCCTTTTTATTAGGAGATGAGATAGCCATATTGTTATGGTGATGCGCACGATGTTTTAGCCGGGCTGCTCCGTAATCGCGCTGATTGACGGGTTTGCGGTTAAATGGGTTAAGACTTGGCTGTGTTGAACTCCGGGATGGTGTCGTCGTCCTCGTCATCAAGGACGCTGACGCGCACCCCGCCGATCTGCTGCATGATCGACTTGAGAAAACGATGGGCGACTTTACGAGGATTGAGCCGGGACATTTCGGCGTTGACCATGACTTGGACGAGCTGGCTTGTGGGGACACGGATTCCGGCCTTTTCGACGATTCCGGATGCCTCTTTGAAAGTGGCAAAGGTGCCTTCGTCGAGGGTGACAGTGATGGGTTTATTATTCATTGGTGGTTTCGGATGGTTGTGCTTGGGATTTTGGCGCGGTTATCTCACTGAGATTTTCCGCCCAGATTGAATAGAGTTCCCGGCTGGTGTCGGGATGCTTGTAGTAGGACAGCTTGCCGTCCACGACGAAGGCCGTGCCTTTGGTGAGACTGTTGACCAGGGCGGGAGCGAGGTCGCGCGAGGCTTTTACGGTGATTGGAATGGATTCTGACTTCCCCTTTCGCATCGAGTTATGAATCGCGAACACGGAAGCAAAGGTCGCCGTGCCATTGTCGGATTTGATGATGCGAGGGTTGTCCGCAGAGCGGAGACTGAGCTTGATGAGGTTCATGGCGTGGTTGTGGTTTCAAGGGTGGTGAAAATGTCGTCGGCCTCGATTGTGGCCGGCTCCGGTTCGGCGGGCGGCTCGGGAGATTCCGCGATCTGCTTTTTCAGGCGCTGGATCTCCTGCTCGAGCTCCGGCACCTTTCCGGCGTCCCGTCGCAGGGATTCGAGGCGAGCTTTCATGGCTCGGTTCTGCTCCCGCAATGCCTCGGCATAGGCGCGTTGCTGTTCGTTCATCAGTTCGGCATCGGCGTGGACGTAGTAGGACGGCGATGGGTTGGAGTTCGCCACGGTCGGGCCGAGCAGGAGTGCATAGGGCTCGTCGGGCAGATAGTTCCAGTCCGGGGACTGCTCGCGGCGATAGACGGTATGGCGCTCGTGCATGGCGTCCGGGAAATCCGGGTCGGTGTAGGGGCCGACGGGATAGGCTTTGACCGTTTCCGGTTTTCGCACGGCGGGCTGTTTTCTTGGCGGGACGGTCGTGCCCGGAACGATGGCGACGGGCTCGGGGGCTTTGCTGCGCGTGACACAACCAGCGCACAGGCAAAGAACGAGGGCGGAAACGAGGGTTTTCATTTGGCGGGTTTGGTGGAGTTGGCGCCGGAAAGGCGGGCTTTTCCCAGGTCCACGGATTGAGTGACGTAGAGGTAAAAGAGCGTTCCGCCCGGAACGCGGACGTAGGAGGGTTCCTTTTCGAGACCATCCAAAAGGCGCTGCGCGTAGATTTGGCCTCCGGCCTGAATCCCGGCGGCGATGGCGTCCTGATACCCGCCGTTTTGGATTTCGGTGGCTGCTCCGGTCAGCGGAGAAACCAGATTCGTCGTCTCGGGAAACGCCCCCGCCCCCGCCGAAATCATCGAGGCGAGGATCGCCTTGGCCTCGGCGAATTTGTCGGAAGCGATCATGTAGCCGCGCAGGCCGGCGGAGCCGTCGGTTTCGCCCCATGCGTCCGTGCCGTCCGGCGCGTAGTCGAGGACGGTGCCGGAAATCGGCAATTCCCGGCCGTCCTGAAAGACGACCATCCACTGTCGTTCCGAACCGATGCGCTCGCGGGCGGCGGACTTCTGCGCGGCGCCATGCACTTCCGTTCCAGCGGGAATGACGAGCCGGCCGTCGTGCCAGACATCCTCGGTGACGAGTCCGATGATGGGCGTGTCGATGAGCGTGGAATCGACGGTGTTGACCAACTCGCACCGGAGCAGCCGGCCATAGGGCAGGAAGAATTCGCTGCGAGATTCCTCCTTGGTGGCGAAGATGGCCTGCGGGATCGGCGGCGGCGGTTTCGGCGTGGGTGTGGGCCGCGCGGCGGTGTCCACGGTCTTGGGCGGTTCCTTGGCCGGACGCGACGGCGGCGGCACCGGGATTTGTTCGGTGAACGTGTAGCCCTTGGCGACGGTGGCCTGCGCGGGAACGGGGGTATTCACCGGCTCCGGCGAACGTCCGCCCCGGCTCGAAAAAAGCACGGCCAGCACCAGCGCCCCGGCCAGCAGGAACAGGATCAGCCTGCCCGTGGGTTTCTGAAAAAGTTCGGTCCAGAGCGTGCGAAGGTTCATTTGAAGTCGTTGGTTGAGGTTTGAGATTCGACACGCACCACGAGGACGTTCCATTTGTTGTCGGGGTCGAGGTTGTTGCGTCCCCCCTGCCCGTTGCCGGTGATGGCAAAGAACGCGGGCGTGACGGATTGGGGCGGCATCACGCCGGAAGCGTCAGCGAGCGACTGCGTGTAAATCCGTTCTTCCAAGCGAACGGCCAAGTCTTGGGGTTTGTAGTAGATGGTCCGGTGGGTCGTGTTCTCCAGCTCCAGCCGGAAAATCAACGTGTCCTCCTGCTCGAAGCGCCACACGTCGCGGATGCGGACGGTGAACCCGTCGTAGTAGTTGGTGATGCCGGGCGCGGCATGAAGGACGCCGGCCAGCGCGTCCGGCTGGTTTTTCTCGAAAAGCGAATACGCTTTCGCCTTGTCCATGAGGGAAAGCAGCTTTTCCGGGACGATGGCCGGGCGGCTGCCATCCTTTCCGCGCGGGTCGTTGGCAAAGAACGTGACGTTGTAGAACGGCTTCTCGGACGCCTGCAAATGCAGGACGTAAGCCTTTCGATTGAAGATGACCGTCAGATGATCCTCGGCGTCCTTGTTGAGCGCGCGGAGGCTGAAATAGAAATTCCCCGGCTTGAAGGAGATGAGGAAAGCCGCGTTTTCCTGCTCCTGCACCGCGACGGACTTCGCATAGAGGCCGGAAATTTCGGACGGGAACATGACGGTGGTCGTTCCCGATTTTTCCGCGACGGGGATGTCGTAGATGACGAACTCGTCGAGCGGCTTTTGCACGATTGGCCCGGCAAAGGCCGTGGCGGTGAGGAGCAAGGAGAGAGCGAGGTGTTTCATAGGGGTTTTTCGGTGTAGGTGAAGTCCTGCACGACGAGCGGGAGGCGTCCGTTGCCGAGGAGGTCGGGGTTGCGGATGAACAGGAACTCGATCTGGAATTTGACCGGCTCACGGAACTCCATGTCCTTGAGCGTGCCGGTGCGGATCAGATTGCCCTCGGCGCGGACGCTCACGGCCTCGAAGGGCTGGCCGGAACCGTCTTTCATTTTCCGGGTGTCGAGGATGTCGATCTTCGTGACCTCGACCTTCTGGTGAATCTGCTTCTCGCCGAACTCCGGGTTTTGCGCCCTGTAGAGCGCGGCGGCTTTCTTGCGAGCGGGATCTTCGAGATAAATTCGCTTCAAGAGGTCCGACAAATCCGGCCCCACGGGATTGCGTTGCAGGAGAGCCAAACAAGCGAGCCGGACGTGGTAGGCGTGCAAGGCTCCGGCCTCCTCGAACCCGAGCACGGGCGAATAAATCAGCGTTCCGCCCGGATCGAGGATGACGACCTTCTCCCGTTGCTTCATCGCCTGCACGGTCAGGTAAGGCGCGGCGACGGCGAACCCCACGGCGAGGATGGCGAGCGCCATCCAGAACCGTGCGGCGATGGCGTTGTTCGTGATGCTGGTGACTGCGGAGAGTTTCATGGAAGGTCAGGAGCTGCGGGAGGTCAGTGGAGAATCCGGGGGAAGCGGCTGGGCTTTGCCGGCGTGGGAGTTGAAAGCGGCCTGGGCCGCGTAGGGCGTGGCGATGGTACCGGGATGGTGCGAGACGGTGCCGGCGGCGTTATCCACGACGGCAAAGGCGTTCGGCGCCGTCTGGTGGGCGACCATCGCGGGGTTGTCGGGATTGGCGACGGAATCACCGCCCGGCGCGGCAGACGGAACGGGCGGCGGCGGGGGCACGTCGTTCATCGAGCCGGAAAAGTCGCTGGCGATCCGCCCCGCCGCGCTCGCGGCTCCGGCGGCGGCCTGCGTCCCGACGACCGCGCCTTGCACGGCGG
>CALGTD010000091.1 GCA_937901895.1 uncultured Spartobacteria bacterium
AAATCATGTGCGCGCGGTTCGGCATCGGGAACGGAGCGCTGGCCGACAATATCCCGGCTGGCGGAGTGGCCGCGTCGGTGGAACTGGATTCAGGCGTGCTGGGCGGACTGCACCACAAGAAGGACACCACCTTGCTCGACTGTCATCCGCGCACGGGCGTCTTCGTGCGCGGCGAGGTGTTGCCCCACTGGCAGGCAGTGCTGCAACTCGCGGTCGAAGCGGCCAAAGTCGTGCCCGAAATCCGGAGCGTTGGCTGGGATATCGCGATCCTGCCTGACGGCGTGTGCCTTGTGGAGGGCAACGACAACTGGGGGCATGTCTTCCCCCAGGTTATGGCCGGGCGAGGGCTGAAGTTTTTTTTTGGATCGGATGGAGCGCGAGGGCTAGCTGGTTGCGCGGGTAAGGGAGCAATCGTATATGCGGCCGAATCTATTTCCACGGCGGGCTACTCGGTCTTCGTAGTGCGGAATACCCTTACTAAAGCGTGCCTTGCAACCCCAGCTTGGCCAGCTTCTCGAGCAGGAGATCGCCGCCAGGTTCCTGCCACACCCGAGATAGCGGGACGTTGCTCGCGAGACGTATAAAATATTGCTCATGCCTCTGGTTGGCACCGAAATGCAAGAGCTCCTTAAGCGGTGCCAAAAGGATGAAGGGAATTGTGTCGGATCCGTAATGGTATGGATGTCCTCCCACCAGATGCCAAAACGCCACATGCAAGCGTCCTAGACGGGAGTGGGTGTAGATGCCCGTTTCAGAGGGTAACAGAGATAAACCTTCGAAGGTAACACGGCTGGCGCGCTCTTCACAGGTCCAGCCGTTCGCTGTCCAGCATTGATCAGGGGTGTGTTGTGCTATCAGTTTCGGCGGCATTTTGTTTGGCAGCCAGTAGGCAATATATACGGTCAACTCAATTTCACCGCGCCTATAAAGACGACTGAAGTAGTCGTCATAGCGAAGAATACCCTCAACCACAGAACGACCTTCTGCCGTCTCGGCTAATGGCACCTCCCGAGATATCCAGCCGGGCAATTCTGTTGGGAGCCTTTCGGATAATGGTGCAGGCTCAATGAAGTCTCGGTGCTGAGCTGCTTGCCATATCTGTGTGGTTATCGCTGCAACGAGCGTGCAGCCCATTAACGTGAGAGTTGCTGAGGTGAAGCGCTTCAAATCACGCGGAGATTCATGTCTCAATGATTCGAATTCAAGGATTCGATTCGGGCACGGTGTTCGTCGGGACGATGTGCCATAGAAGTTCCGAATCGGGCAGTTGCATACTTGCTGCGCAAGAGGCCCTCCGTTCGATGGATGATGCGGGGTTCGAGGCGGTGCTGGCGTCGCTGGCAAACATCGGGTTGCGTGCGCAATAATGCGCGCGGGTTTAAGCTGGAGGTTTAGGTCGAGGGAGTAGCTGAATCGGCGTGAAAGGCCGAAGGTGTGTCCGCGTTTGGCGCGTGGCGGTTCGGTGAACTGCGCGATCAAGCGTTGAGACGGAGGGTTGCGGCCCGGAGGCGAGGGCCGCAGTCCACAGCCAGATATGGATTCAAACCACGAAGGCACGGAGACACGGAGCAGGTGCGCCGCGCGTTGCTTCACGCTGAGAGCTTTTCTGCGCTCTTGGCGGCTTTTTGTGGTCATTTGCCAAATCCGCATTGGGTTAAATCGCGGATGTCGGACCAGCCTTCACACGTGAGCGCAAATCAGGCGCAGACGTTTTCTGCTATCGCAGGACTTTGTTTGGCGGGGGCCCTGATGATCGTTCAACACATCGGGCCGCGGCGCGTCGTCGAACGGCATTTCTTTCCGGGAGAACTCGGGCGCGTTCAGGTCGAGCGCTGGGAGTGGGGGGCGAATCGGCGGGACGCGAAGGCAACCGCGTATCTGACGCGCGGGTTGGATGGCGTGGCAAGGGACGAGGCGGGGAACGCATGGGCTGCGGCAAACGGTGTGACTCGGCCGCTGGCATTTTCGCACAATCTCTCGCGTATCTTTCCGCCGGCGCTGCATGCGGAACATCCGGAGTTCTTTCCTTTGGAGAATGGAAAACGGATCGCGCCACCGCCCGGGGGCTTCTGGTGGAATCCAGATCTGGGCCGGGAGGATGTGGCAGCTTGGGCTGCAGAGGCCGCGCGGAAACACTTCGAGGCCAATCCGGACGCGGTGAGTTTCGCCGTGGGGGTTAACGACGGACTTGTTTTCGGCGAGAGCGAGGAGACGATGGCCGCGCTGGCGTGGGGAAAGGCTGAGATGCTGGAGGCTGAGGGTCTGAAATCTCAGCTAGACGCATCTACCTACCCAGGAGCGTGGTTTCGAGAGCGACCGAACTTTTCGAACCTAGTGTTTCAGTTCACCAATCGTGTGGCGGCATCCGTGGCCGAGACGCATCCCGAGAAATATGTTGGGGCGCTGGCCTATTACTGGGCGGAAAACGCGCCGGAGTTTCCGCTGCACCC